>JANXWQ010000466.1 GCA_025351065.1 Chthoniobacter sp.
CAGATCGTGGACATCCAGCTCGGCGACGAAGCCGGCATCAAGTCCTGCACCCTCCAGGTCGCGGGCGAAAACGCCTACGGCTACCTCGCCACCGAGCGCGGCGTGCATCGCCTCGTCCGCATCTCGCCCTTCGACTCCAACAAGCGCCGCCACACCTCCTTCGCCGGCGTGGACGTGGTGCCCGAGCTCCCGGAAAGCGCGCCCATCGAAATCAACGAGGCCGACATCGAGGTCGATACCTACCGCTCCGGCGGCAAAGGCGGGCAGAACGTCAACAAAGTCGAGACCGCCGTCCGCATCCGCCATTTGCCCAGCGGCCTCGTCGCTGCCTGCCAGAACGAGCGCAGCCAGCAGAAAAACAAAGTCACCGCCATGCGCATGCTCCAGGCCAAGCTCCAGCAGATCGAGACCGACAAAGCCGCCGCCGACATCAACGCGGCCTACGGCGAAAAGAGCGACGTCGCCTTTGGCAGCCAGATTCGCAGCTACGTCTTCCAGCCTTACCAAAAAGTCATCGACCTCCGCACCGGCGTCGAGACGAGTAACATCGACGCCATGATGGACGGCGACATCGACGCCTTCATCCAAGGCAAACTCCGCGGTCTCAAGCGCGAAAAAGGCGCGACCGACGACGAGTAAGCCAGACCGCGCCCATGCTCACGCTGCTCCCGAGGAGTCTTTGCTCATGGAACTACCGCGCGTGTGAGGGCCGCACCACCATCGCCATGCTCGATTTCGATTTCTTCAGCGAGCGAGGCCGGATCGAGTTCGGCGGCACTGCCTATCGCATCGTGAAGCACGGTCTGGCGAGTGGCCGCTGGAGTCTGCTGGACCGCGCGGAAACCATCGCCGCAGCCCGCAAACCCCGCGCGTTTTTTCGCGAATTTGAAATCCGCCTCGGGGCCAGCACGCTGATGCTCAAAACGGAGAGCGCTTTCACTCGCGCCTACCGGTTTAGCTCGGATACGGGCTGGTCTGGAACGCTGCGGCCGGTCCACCCGTTCACGCGGCGCGCGATTGTCGATTGCACGCCATCCACCCCGCCGCTCGCCCAGCTCTTCTGCTTCTGGCTTGCTGCGCTCACCTGGCGGCGGAGCGCCAAAAGTTCAGCCGCCCACGCGTAGGGGTGGCCCTTGGGTCTGGGCGGGGGCGTTGCGGATAAAATTAACCCGTTTGGGTTAATAGGAGATTTCAGCAGAGGGCTTACGGTGCTGCCGCTTGCGGAAAAATGCCCCAAGCCTGCACCCGCAAACTCCACACCCGAACACCGTCCTCCCGCCACCCTTCGCACCCTTTTGCCCAGCACACTCCCGATGAAATCCCTCTTTTCCTTCCAGCAAGCATCCTCCCGTCGCACCGCCCTGGTGCTCGCCGGTTCCATCGAAGCCCTCGTCGCCGTCCTGGCTTTCAACACCACGGCCTTCGCCGCCAGCACATCTTGGAAGCTTGCTCCCACCGACGCGAACTGGGCGACAGGAACAAACTGGACAAGTGGCACTGCCCCTGGCACGGCTGCCGGAGGTTATACCAACAGTTCCTCGAATACCGATGTTGCCACCTTCGGTGTCGCGTTAACGGGAGGAGTTGGCGGTTCAGGAAATCCGGTCGTCATTGATGCAAACCGCTTCCTTGGTGGGATCACTTTTGCAGCAGGCGCTGGCTCATTCGTGATCGGCTCAACGGTCGGCAACTTCCTGCTTCTTCAAAATGGCGGCACCGTTCAGGTCGCTGCCAGCGTTACAAATGCCCAAGTGATCAACGCGCCGCTCCAAATCCACCTTCCGTCCAGTACCAACGGCACCTATACATTTCTTAATAACTCGACCACGGCGGGTGCGAGTTTGACCCTCGGTGGGAATATTTCCATCAACAATTCCACCCGACCGTTAAACATTGTCCTGGACGGTTCAAACACAGGAAACAACACGATCAGCGGAAACATCACTGATGGTTCCGGCACGGTGACTAATCTTCTCACAAAGCAGGGCGCGGGCACTTGGATATTGTCAGGCGCAAATGCCTTCACTGGAACCGCTGCTACAACTGCGGCGAATGGGATCCAAATCAACGGCGGTACGTTGGTGGCTCCCAACAACGCGGCTCTCGGCACGAATGGCACGGCAAACACGAACCAGGTTAGCATCAACAGCACCGGCACGCTTCAGATCACCAACGGCATAACCCTTGACAATGGTCTATCGCTGAACCTGAACAACGGCGGCACCATTCAGGGTGTTGGGGCGGCGGCCACCAATGGTCGCATCAATGTGAGCGCGGCGGCGGCTACGAGCGTGACTCTTTCCACGGTGGGCTCGGGCGACGTGTTCACGGTCGGGAATGCGGCGGGCGACTTTGTTGGCGGCGCGGCTGATACTATAGTTCACGTCGCAGGTTCGGGAACGGTATTTCAAAGCGTGGCCGGCACTGGCTACTTGGGTGGCTGGTCGATCGACGCAGGCACGACGCTGACGGTAAGTGGCGCGATCACCGGAACCGGGAAGCTGATCAAGTCCGATGCCGGCCAGGTAACCATTCAGAATGCGACCGCAGGTCAAAACACGTTTAACGGCGGCACCTTGATAAGCTCTGGCAAGGTTGCCTTTGCGGATGCCAACGCCAACGCCCAGGGGCTCGGCACCGGCTCGGTGACACTCGACGGCGGCACGTTGCAGTTGTTCACCCAAAGCAGCCTGGCGACGGATGCCGGTACCTTTGCCAACAACATCGTGGTGGACAATGGCTTTACTGGCACGTTGATCACCATGGCGCGCGGCACCATCAGCGGCAGCCTGACTGGCAGCGGAACGTTTAACTACCAGACGGATTATGTGCGGGCCCAGGTCACCGGTAACTGGAGCGCGTTCACGGGGCAGATCAATGTGACCAAGAACACGAACGGGTGTGATTTCCGACTTAATAACACCAATGGCTTCGGGACGGCGAAAATCAATCTTGGTCCCAATGTGAGCATGTATGATGTCGTGAATTTTGGCGCGGGTGGTCAGACTGAGTCGATTGGCGAGTTGACCGGTGATGCGACGAGTTTCCTCGGTGGCGGTCCGACAGCGGGACGGTTCCTGACCTGGAGTGTGGGCGGGGCCAATACGAATGCGCAGTTTGACGGCAAGATTCAGGACGGCGGCGGGGCTGGAGCAGGGCCGGTGGCGATTACCAAGGTTGGCACTCAAACATGGACACTTACCGGTAACAATACTTACACCGGCGCGACCACGGTGAGCGGCGGCACGCTGCAAATCGGCAATGGCGGCTCGACCGGAACGCTGGGCTCGGGGGGGGTTGGTCACCACCAACGCCAGTTTGATCTTCAACCGCTCGGATGCGGCTTACACGGTGGCGAACGGCATCAACGGCTCGGGCACGGTGGGCATCCAGGGCGGGGGCACGATCACCTTCACGGCAGCCAATGGCTATACGGGTCTGACGACGATCAGCGGCGGCAGCACGTTGAACATCAACGGCCAGTTCGCACTCGGCGGCAGCGTCTATGGCGGGCTGACGTTCGGCACGGGCGGCGGCACGCTGCAGTATGCGACGGCCTTCAGCGGCAACGGATCGGGGGCCATCTCGCAGAACGCAGTCGGCGTAGCGAAACCCGTGACCTTTACCGGCACGGCCACGATCGACACGAACGGCAACAACGTGACCTACGCCAACAGCGTCGGCAACTCAGGCGCGGGCGGTCTGACCAAGACTGGCGCAGGCTCGCTGGCGCTCAACGGAATGAACACCTACACCGGCGTGACAACCGTCAGCAACGGCACGCTCCAAGTCAGCGGCAGCCTGAGCGCGACGACGGCGGTGAACATCAACGCCGGCACGCTGCTGCTGGGAGCTAACAATGTGATCAACGATGCGGCGGCGGTGACCCTCGGTGGCGGCACGATGAATACCGGCGGCTTTAGCGACACGCTGGGTGCGCTGACGCTGACGGCGAACTCGACGATTGATTTCGGCGCGGGCAACGCAAGCGAGCTGACTTTCACCACGCTGACCCTCGGCAGCAACAGCCTGAACATCTGGAACTGGACGGCGACCAATCTGCCGGCGGACGCGGACGGCGGAGTGGCCGGCGACGGCCTGCGCGACCGTCTGGTCTTCACCACGCTCGGCAGCCTGAGCGCCACGGAACTGAGTCAGATTCACTTCTTCAGCGACGCTGGCAGCACCGCCTTGGGCAGTGAGGCGGGGCAGATTTCCTTTGGCGGAAATCAGGAACTCGTGCCCGTCCCGGAGCCGACCACGATCTTCGGCGCGCTGGCGCTGCTCGGGCTCGTGGGCTACCGCGAGCGGCGGCGGCTGGGCGCGCTGCTGCGCCGCGCGTAACAGGCGCACGCACGCCAGTCATGCAGGGGGAAAGGCTCCTTGCTTTCACCTCGGGCGGCTTACTACTTTTGCCGCACTCCATGAACTTCCGGCACTTCCTCTCCCTGGCCCTCGCCCTGCTGACCCTGGGCGCCACGCTCCGCGCGCAGACCACCATCGAGCAGATGGCCGCCGACCCGAAGCTCTGGCCGCGCGAGGTGAAGCTCACCCAGGCCGTGCAGATTCAGCTTTGGGAAAACGGGCGGCCGAGCGGCACCGCGCCGGGGACGGTGGGCATGATTTTGAAAGTGAAAAAGGTCGAGACGGGCCGGCTGATTATCGAGTCGGGCAGCGCCACGGGCTTTGGCGTCGTCGCGCCCGCGGTCACGGACATCCTCGCGCGCGTCCCCGGCGCGGCACCGGCTCCCGCGGCGGGGAAGTTCGAGAGCGTGCGGACTGGGGTGAAAATGGTGCGCGGCAAATGGGTCGTCGTCAGCGACACCGAGATCGAGCAGCACGACCCGAAGGACGGCGTCTCCAATGCCTACAAGGCCATCCCGCAAACCGGGAAGATGGAATACCGCGCGAAGTATAAGTACACCGGCGGCCGAAACTCGGGTATCACCATCTACATCATGTGCGACGACGCCGAAAAAACCGAGCGCGGCAACGCCTATCTCCTCGTGGACGGCAACGATGACAAAGGTCACGGGCAATTCATCATCAACCGCGTCACCGACGACAAAACCAAAGACATGAAAAAGTTCGACTGCCCGCCCGCGGGCGGCCAGTGGATCGACTTCCGCGCGACCTATGACTCCGACACGGGTGCCGTCGAGATCACCCGCAACGGCAAAGTCCTCGGCTCCTGGATCGACCCCAGCCCGCTGAAAGACGGCAAGCATTTTTCCATCGGCACCTACATGACCCATGCCAGCTTCAAGGACATGGAAGTCCACCCGCTGCCGTGAATTTTTGGACCCATTAACTCCAGTTATCCGACCGTTGGTTTATCCAGTCTTATAGTCCAATGTTAGGCGCCGCTACGCGCACTCCATGAAGAACGATTCTATTCTGCCAGTATTCATTGCGTCCGCCTCATCGAGTCTTTGTGCCGCCTTGACCGGATGGATTGTCTTCTCCATCTCGATAAGTCACCTCCATCCGAACGACCCGAAGAAACTCCAAGTCATTTTCACATTCTTATTTTTCAGCCTGTTGGCACTTCCTCTTTTTCTCATTCATTGCCTCATCTACACTTCTCCATTTCTTCTCTTTATCTGGTTCCCACTCTGGCAGCACAGAGCCTCTCTCCCGACTTTCTGGCGGTGGTATGTCGCGCCGTTTGTCGGAGCCACAGTATGCTTTGGGCTTTGGTCTGTTATGACAGCCATTCCCGAACTGTTGCCGACAATTTATTCAGCAGCCCACTATACCGATACAGGCCAACTTGTGACTAATCCACTTCCACAACAGAAAATTCACATTCCGACCGCTGCCGCGGTCGCCGCACCAGTTGCGGGTTTCATTATGTTCCTTGTCGGGAGTATCCTTCAACGCAATGACCGCAACGCCTAGGCTCAAGTTTG
>JANXWQ010000492.1 GCA_025351065.1 Chthoniobacter sp.
AAGATCGGGAGTTGATGTCCCGTGGAAAACCGCGATGTGCCCGCGGTTGCTGCCTTTGTCTTGGTAAATGTGCAACGGCGGTGAAGTCGGTCGGCGCAAGCCGGGTAGGGATGGCACTCCGTGCCGTCCGCCGGGCGAGCGTAGCGAGGGGGTTGGGCGCTTCGGATACAGCGCACATCTCACACGCCGCCTCGCTTCGCTCGCCCCGGACGGCACGGAGTGCCGTCCCTACCTGCGCGCAGCGCGGAGTTTCTCAAACTCTGCCAGCGCCATGCCCACGACCTGATCCATGTTGTAATACCGGTACGTAGCAAGGCGGCCGACAAACGTCGTGCCCGTCTCCTGCGCCGCCAGCGCGGCGTAACGCTCGTAAAGCGCCCGCGTGTCCGGCGCGGGAATGGGATAATACGGCTCCTTGCCCGGCCCGAAATCCTCGGGGTATTCGCGCACGATAGTCGTCGCCGGGAGGCGCTGTCCGGTGGCGTGTTTGATCTCCACGATGCGCGTGAAGTCGTGGTCGTTCGGATAGTTCACCTGCATCGCCGGCTGGAAAAATTCCTGCGTCAGTGTCTCCGGCTCGAAACGCAGCGAGCGGTAGGGCAGCGGACCAAAGCGGTGCTCGAAATACTCATCGACCGGCCCGGTGAAAATGAGATGCCGGTGCGGAATCTGCGCGCTCGCCTCGCGATACCCGGTCTGAAGCCGGACTTCAATTTTCGGATGCGCGAGGATTTTGTGAAACATCGCCGTGTAACCATCGCGGGGGAGCGCCTGGAATTTGTCGGACAGGTAGCGGTCGTCGCGGTTGAGGCGGATGGGGATGCGTCCGCAGACGCTGGCGTCGAGGTCGCGCGGGTCGCGCCGCCATTGTTTGCGCGTGTAGTTTTTGAAAAACATCTCGTAGAGCCGTTCGCCGACTTGCGAGACGATGACCTCCTCGCTGTTGCGCGGCTCGGTGATGGGCACGCGCCATTCGGCGAGCGTGCGCTCCATTTCCTCGCTCGTCGCGGGGTGCCCGACGAGCTGCTCGAAGGTGTTGAGGTTGATCGGGAACTGCCAGAAGCGACCGTGCGTCCACGAGAGGATTTTGTATTCGACCGGATGCCATTCGGTGAACTGGCTGAGGTAGGCGACGATGCGCTCCGAGTTAGTGCGAAAATAGTGCGGGCCGTAGCTGTGCAGCAGCACGCCCGCGGCGTCGTAGTGGTCGTGGGCGTTGCCGCCGATGTGCGCGCGGCGGTCAATGACCAGGCACGTCGCGCCGCACTGGCTGGCCAGCCGCTCGGCGAGCACCGCGCCGGCAAAGCCCGCGCCGACGATGAGGTAGTCCCACGTCATGGGGGAAAATCCGAAATCCGAAATCCGAAACCCGAAACAAATCTCAAAGGCATGAAATTAGAAAAACGGATGCAGCGTCTATCCATGCCATTTTCCCGATTACCGACTTTTTGAATTTATTTCGGATTTTGGATTTCGGATTTTCCTCACCGGACGACGCCGAATTCCGCGCGGCGGTTTTTCGCCCACGCGCTGTCGCCGCCGCCGGTCGCGGCGGGCATCTCAGCGCCGAAGCTGACGGTCTGGATTTTCCCCGCATCCGCACCCGCGCGAATGAGCGCCTCGCGCACGGCCTGCGCGCGGCGTTCGCCGAGGCCGCGGTTGTAGTCGGGCGTGCCGCGCTCGTCGGTGAAGCCAGCGATGATGAGGGTGTTGGACGCGCTTTTCATAAAGGCCGCGACCTCGTCGATCTTGCCGCGCTCGCCGCTGTCGATGGCCACGCTGTCGAAGCCGAAATGGACCGGGCTGAATTTGCTGCGATCCACGTTCGAGCTGAGGAAGTTCACGCCTTCCTGCCGCTCGGGCAGCGGGGTGCCGTTCACGCTGTCGCTGTCCGATCCTCCGCCCGCACCGCCGGATTTTTTCTTGCCGTTGACGCAGCCGGTGAAAGTCAGCGCGACGAGCGCGGCGATGGTGAATTGGAAAAGGCGTTTCGTGTTCATATGGATGCGGGCGATGGGGTTGGACGGGAGGGTTTAGCGCGACCAGGTGGGCTCGGAGATTTGGCCGAAGCCGCTGACGACGGTGGTTTTCTGGCCGGTTTGCGTGTCGAGCAAAATGAGGGAGCCGCCTTCGGCATAAATGAGGTGCCGCGAATCCGCGCCCCACGCGGGGCCTTCGCCGGTGGCGACCACGCGCGCGCCGCTGCCGGCGAGGTCGAGGGTGGCGATGGAAAAGCTGCCGCCGTCGCGCACGGTGAAGGCGATCTTTTTTCCGTCGGGCGACCAGTTCGGTTCGGTGTTGTAGCCGTGCCCGGTGCTGAGCGCGCGGCCGGTGCCACCGCTGGCGGGGATGCGGTAGAGCTGCGGCGTGCCGCGGTCGTCGCTGGAGTAGATGATCTCCGCGCCGTCGGGCGACCACGTCGGGGTGCTCTCGACGCCGGTGGTGCGCGTGAGCCGCCGCGCGCCGCCGCCGCCCGCGCCGGTGGTGTAAAGTTCGGGGTTGCCGTCTTTGCTCATGATGACGGCGAGTTGGTGGCCGTCGGCGGAATAACTCGCGCCGGTATTGGTGCCGGGAAATTTGATGATGCGATTGCGCGCGCCGCTCGCGAGCTCGATCTCGTACACGTCCGCGTAGCCGCTTTTGTAGCCGGTATAGACGAGCGTGCGCCCGTCCGGGCTGAGCCGCGGGCCGACGCTGATGTTGGCGTCGTTCGTGAGCTGATGCACGCCGGAGCCGTCGGCGTCCGCGGTGTAGATTTCCTTGTGCCCGGTACGGTTGGAAACGAACGCGACCTTCGTGTTGGCGATCCCTTTGCTCCCGGTCAGCGTCGCGATGATCTCGTCGGCAAACGCATGCACTTTCCCGCGCGGCGTGCCGCTGAAGGTCTGGCTCAGCACCGTCTTCCCCGCGTGATCCGTCACCGTGCCCGCTAGGCTGCCGCCGCCCGAGGTGCCGCCAATGACAAAGCCCGCGCTCGCCGCCGGCACGAGGCTGAAGTAGCCGGACATGGCCAGATCGTTTTGCAAAATCTTCGCCGCCGCCGCACCGTCCGCACCGCTGAGCGCGCCGATGGCGACGGCGAGCCTGTCGCTTTTGCTGATCGTGATCGTGGGCGCCTCGGCTCCGCGCGTGAGCGCGGCGCTGGCAAAAAAGGTGAACGCGAGAATAGAAAACGCGCGGGAATTTTTCATAGCGCGCGGAGCGTAGGGGAAAATTTTGCGGAACGGAATCTGAATGACGCAACAATCGCAAAAAAGTGCATGCACGCGGCGGAGCGGCGGGGCGCGATTGGGAAAGTGAAGGTTTGAAAGTCTATGCGCTTCCGCCTGTAATGCCGGTGTTTCAGAACCCAAACCACGCCATGCCCAAATACCGCAAAACTCCCGAAACCGAAACCGCCGCCGATTGCTGCGGCGATTGGAAAAAAGCCGCCGAAGACCTCGGCGCACGCGCCCAGGAATTTGCGCGCAAGGAACCGGCGCAGGCCGTCGGCCTGGCTGTTCTCACAGGCCTCGTGCTCACGGTGCTCCCGGTCAGGCGGCTCGTCGCCGTGCTCGTACGGCTGGCTTTCGTCCTCGCCCGTCCGCTTCTACTCATCCTCGGCGCGGTGAAACTCTGCGAGGAATTTGAAAAACGAAACAACCCCTGAACCGTCGCGCCCCGAACCCTCACCACTATGAATACCGAAGACGCCAACGTGCGGACCCACGACATCCTCCGCGAAGCCGATGACGCCATCCGCGCCAATCCCATCCCCGCAGTGCTAGCCGCGCTGGGTGTCGGCTTTGCCCTCGGCCTCGCCATCCGCATGCTCGAACCCGACCGCAAAGCCGAGCCGCTGCGCGACGCGCTCGACGACCTCCGCGCGCTCCTCGCCTCCGGCGCGAAGCGCGGCAAACGCGCCTACGCCGATTCCGCCGAGGCCGTACGCGACGCGGTGGAGCAGGCCGTGGAAAAAGCGCGCGACATCGACACCGATCCCGTGACGAACTGGTGGAAGCGGCTCTGGGCCTGACGAAAGAACCGCGCGCCGTCAGGCTGGCCGCGGGTGCGCGCGGCTGCTTTCATCGCCGCCATGCACGAGACCGCGCCCACCCGCCTGATCCGCTACGCCAAAGGCGTGCGCACCGGGGCGGCGGACGATGTGCTGGCGGCGGAAGTGCCGCTCGAGTTGCGCGTGGAAGGCCGCAGTCTCGCCGTGCTCATGCGCACGCCGGGGCACGACCGCGAGCTGGCCGCGGGCTGGCTGCTGACCGAGGGCGTGGTCAAATCGGCGCGCGATCTTTTCGACATCACGGCCTGCGTAGCGCCAGGCGCTGCGGGCAAGGGCAACGCGGTGGATGTGGCGCTAGCCCGTCCGGGAGCGGTGGATTTTGCCAAGCTCACGCGGCATGTCTTCACCTCGTCGAGCTGCGGGGTGTGCAGCACGGCGTCCATCGAGGCAGTGCTGCGGCAGCGCAAGCCGCTCAAGGATGTTTTTCAAATCGCCGCGAGCACCCTGCTCGGTCTCCCGGCGGCGCTGGCCGCGCAGCAGCCGACTTTCCAGACGACCGGCGGCTTGCACGCGTGCGCGCTTTTCGACCGCGCCGGAAAACTGCTCGCCCTGCGCGAAGACGTGGGCCGCCACAACGCGCTGGACAAGCTCATCGGCTGGTCGCTGCTGGAAAAGCGCACGCCCCTGCGCGGCCATGTGGTGCTGCTGAGCGGGCGCGCATCTTTCGAGATGATGCAAAAGGCGCACGCCGCCGGGATCGCCGTCGTGGCCGCGATTTCCGCGCCGTCGAGCCTCGCGGTGGAGTTCGCGCGGGCCAGCGGGCAGACGCTCGCGGGGTTCGTGCGCGGCGGCTCGATGAATGTCTATGCCGGCGCGGCGCGGATCGCCGGTGCGGAGGCCTCCCGAATCCGCGTCAGGAAACGATCGTCTTCTCCTCGGACAGCTTGATGACGCGGCCTTCCGGGTCGCGGAAATTCGTGTACGGCCCGACCGTGGTGACGATGATCCCGCGGCGGCGCAGTTCGCCGAGCACGCCCTCGCGGTTCTTCATCGAGACGTAGAGATGGAAGTAGCTGATCATCTCGCCGTGCTCGCATTTGCGGACGGTGAGCGGGATGCCGCCGAGTTCCATTTCACAATAGCGCTCGCTGCGTTCGCTGAGGACGTGGGCGCTGAGCAGGTCCACGTAAAAGTCGCGCACTTCCTTCCAGCGGTGGGTGAAAATGGTGACGGAGTAGCAAGAAGGATTGGCCGCGACCGCGCCGGTAACGTCGTCGTCCGCATCGGTGTCGGGTGCTACGGCGAGGCTGGTGAGATTGATCATGGACGTAGATTTAGCAGCGGGCATGCCTGAATTATGGATTTTATGGTTTTAGTATTTTGCGAGCGCTGGCGTGGCGGTGGTTTTTTGTAAAAACGCAGAGACGCAGGGGCGCAGAGGAAGCAGAGGTTTCTGCAGACGCGCGCTGTAAAATCTCTGCGATCTCGGCGCCCCTGCGTCTTTGCGTTTTCCAAAATCGCCTTTCTTCGCATAGCCTCGCGTCATGTTGAAACGGCACCTCATTTTCCCACTGCTCACCTTCGTCATCACGATAGCGGCGCGCGCCGCGGAGGCGGATGGCGATGCGGTGATTCGCGCGCCGTTTGGCGGGTCGGAGATCGTCGTCACCACCACGGCGCGGCTGGCCGGGGCGATTCATTCTGTGACGTGGAGGGGGCGGGAATTCATCGACAGCGCGGATCACGGACGGCAACTCCAATCCGCCGCTGGTTTCGATCTCACGCGCACGGGCAACTCGGAGACCTTCAACCCCACCGAGGCCGGCGCGCGCGCTGACGGCCCTGGCCCGGTCACGACCAGCCGCCTGCTGGAAATCCACGCCGCCGGCAATGTGCTCCGCACGCTGACGCAGATGGCTTTTTGGCTCCGGCCCGGCGAAAAATCCGGCGGTCAGCCCGCGGAAAACACCGCGCCGCTTTCCGCGCACCGGCTCGCGAAGCAAGTAACCATCGGCCCCCCCGGCCAGCCCAACGTGCTCGACTACGCGGTGACGTGGACCGTGCCCGCTGGCGAAGCGCATGCGGACGCGCAGTTCGAGGCGCTCACCGGCTACCTGCCGCCGGAGTTTGCGCGGTTCTGGCGGCTCGATCCCGCGACGAAAAAACTCGGACCGCTCAGCGACGGCCCCGGCGAGCAACGCGACCCCGTCGCTTTCTCGACCGCCGACGGTGCGTACGCGATGGGCATCATCGCCCCCGAGCCTGCGCCGTCCGGCTCGACCGGCCCGGGCTACGGGCGCTTCCGTTTTCCCATGGAAAAAGTGGTGAAATGGAACTGCGTTTTCCGCGTGCATCCGGCGGATGGCGTGGTGCCAGCGGGCGATTACCGCTACCATATGCTTGTGCCCATCGGCACGCTCGCGGACGTCGAGGCGGCGCTGGCGAAGCTGGCGGGCGAATGACTACGCGCCGAATTTCGCGACCCACTTGTCGCGCGCGGTGACGATCTCCTCGCGCGTGCGGCGCGGGCTCATCTCGAAAACGTAGAGCATGTCCTTCGGGATGAAGGCGAGGAGCTTGTCGTACTCCACATCGCCGGTGAAGGGCGCCATGTGGTCGTGCCCCGGCCATGCCGTGTCGTGCAGGTGACAGCCGATGAGCCGCGGCGCGATGGTCTGCATCCACTCAACGTGGTCGAGGAAGCCGAGATTGTGCTTCACCTGCACATGGCCGAAGTCGTGCCAGTAGCCGACGTGCGGCACGTTGAACTCGTTCAGCACCTCGATCATTTCGCGCTCGCTGGGAATCTCCTCAAAGCTGTGCCGGCTCTCGACGCCGAGCCGCACGCCCTTCTTTTCCGCATGCTCGGCGACGCGCGCCAGGCACTCGCGCGCGCGCTGAAAATAAGCCGGAGCCTGGGCCTCGCGCTTCCGCACGCACTCGAGTTTTTCTTTCACAAAACCGCGTGAAGTCCCGAGCCCGACCTCGGTGAGGCGCAGGAGTTTTTCCGTGTAGTCGTCGAGCGGCGTGCGCCCGAGGTGCAGGACGACAAACTGCGCGCCGAGCCGGGCGGCGAAGTCGATGGTCTGGAAGGAGTGCTTGAGCGCGCGGTCGCGCTCGCGGACGTCGGAGGAGGAAAATTTGTAGCAGTCCGGCGAGGCCCGCAGAATCTCGATCGGCAGCGGGCAGAAATTGTGCAGGCTGGAAAATTTCACCTTGCCTGACTCATACATTTTCAGCACGCCGTCCATGAGCGAAAGGCGGATGCCGTGGCCGAGTTCGATGCGGTCGAAGCCGAGGTCGAGCAGTTCGCGGCACATGACTTCGCCGTCGGTGTGGCGCGAGGAATTCCAGCAGGTCGAGATTGAGAGCACGGCGTCAGTCTATCGGCGAAGCGCGGGCGCGGCTCAAGTATTGAGCGTGCCGATGATGCGCAGGCCGTCGAGCGTGAGATCCTCCTGCACGGTGCGAATCTCCGGGAGCCCGGCGGCGATCAGTTCGGCGTAACCGCCCGTCGCGATGACGGGCAGCTTTTTCGCGATGCCCAGCTCTTTGCCGATCTCCTGCAAAATCTGCCGCACCAGCCCGCGGTAGCCATAGACCGCGCCGGAGAGCATCGCGTGCTTGGTGCTTTTGCCGATGGCCGTGGGCGGCTCGGTGAGCGTGATCTCGGGCAGCAGCGCGGTGCGCGTGTGCAGGTAGTCGGTCATCGCCTCCAGCCCCGGCGCGATGACACCGCCGACATATTTTCCCTCCGCCGAGACGACATCGAAGCTCACCGCTGTGCCGAAATCCACGACCACCACCGGCCCGCCGTAGCGCGCCCACGCGCCCGCGGCGTTCGCCAGCCGGTCGGCGCCGATAGTCAGCGGCTTCGGGTAGTCGATGCCCACGCCGAGCTTGAGTTTTGCGCTCACCCGCAGCACCCGGCGCGGCGCGAGGTATTCCGCGATGCGCTCGCCGACCTCGGGCACCACGGAGCACAGCACGGCGGTTTTCCATTCCCACTGGCGCATGATGTTGTTCATCGCGTCGGGCGTGAGCGTGCGCGTGGCGAGCTTGCGCGAAGGGCCGACATCCTTGCGCGTGCTGAGCGCGAATTTGGTGAACGAGTTACTGTTGTCGATGAGCAGAAAATCGGCGGACATGGCGCGGTGTGGGTGCTGGTTTCGGATTTTTCCGGGCGCTTGAATATCAAAATCCGCGCGGCGGGAAAAGCGCGCGGCGGCAGCGGCGGGCGGCGGGCGAAAAATCCCTTGCAACCCCGCAACCAGCCCTCTAGCTTCCGCGCCATTAAATGCGGGCGTAGCTCAGTTGGTAGAGCACTTCCGTGCCAAGGAAGATGTCGAGAGTTCGAGTCTCTTCGCCCGCTCCCCCCCTGTCGCGACAGGGGGCGACACGGCGGGACTATTTGCCTGAAAACCAGCAGCTTGCGCCTGTGGATTCTGTCCGCCTTTTGCGACAGCCTGCGACTCCGAATGCCCCGCTGCGACTGAAATCTGTGCGCGCATTTGTGTATTGTCCATGAGGCGCGGCAGATCCTTCACCGCCTCGTAAATCGGCAACTGCGATTCGTCGGTGTAGAGCTTTGCCGTCAGCTTGATGTCGCTATGGCGCATCAATTTCATCGCGAAACGCTGTGCGACTCCATGCCGCTGGAGGAATGTCGCCCAAGTGTACCGCAGCGCGCGAAAATCCGCGTACCGCCCCGATTCATCCCGATACGCGATGCCGTTGGCTTCCGAATCCACGCGCAAACGCGAGGCGCGTGGGATGCCTTTGGGAAACACCAAATCATTCGGTGAGTACGTCGCAGGCCGGTGCGCTCTCAACGCCTCCGCGATTTCAGGAACGAGCGACACGGACTCCTCAGTTTTGTTTTTGGCGCAAACGTCGCGCACCCGGACGTACGGCATTTTGTCGTCGAAGCGAACATCATACCAAATCAGTTGCCGAAGCTCCTCTTGCCGCAGTCCGGTGCGCGTAGCGGTGAAATAAACGATCCCCCGAGGACCGGAACCCGTCACCAGTTGCCGCAATTCCTCATCGGTGAAGGCCCGGCGCTTTCTTTTCGGCTGTCCCCGTTCATCAATCTTCCCCACGAATTTCAGTGGATTGCCTTTGATCCGTCCCAGGGCGGTTGTTTCCACCGCCTGCGGCCTCGCGAGCGCCGTTCACGCGCCGCCGCACTGGCCGGATCGTCCCGCCCCTCACCGCGACCCCGCGCGAGCGCAAACCCGCCGGCTTGACGAAGCAACCCGGCTGTGTAGCATTCGCACCACACCATGAGCGACGACCTTGATTTCGGT
>JANXWQ010000574.1 GCA_025351065.1 Chthoniobacter sp.
TTCGCCTCGGAGGCGGACGGCGTGGTCAAGCCCATCCAAATCCGCTGGGACACGCGCGGGCGGCTGTGGGTCATCCAGAGCACCACCTACCCGCAGCTCATCCCCGGCGAGACGCCGAACGATAAGGTGCTGATCCTCGAAGACCCGGAGCGCACGGGGCATGTGCAGAAGGTCACGGTCTTCGCCGATGGGCTGATGATCCCGACCGGGCTGGAGATAGCGCCGGTGAATCTCTCGGGTAGGGTGGGCGTCCCGCCCGCCGGGCCGGGCATCCTGCCTGGCCGCACTTCCACACCGGGCGAGACTCCCGCCAAGCGTGAAAGGCCGTCCGGCGAGACGCCGGACTCGGCGGGCGGGACGCCCACCCTACCCGGGAATACTGCCGCAGCACCCCCACCCAGCGCCTGCTACGTGGGCGAGGGGACGAAGCTCCTCCTTTTGACCGATACCGACGGCGACGGCGTCTGCGACAAACGCGAGGTGGTGCTGCGCGGCTTCGGCACGGGGGACAATCACCAAAACATCAACTCCTTCCGCTGGTCGCCCGGCGGGGAGCTGATGTTTTCGCAGGGCCTGCACGCCCACGCCCGCGTGGAGACGCCGCACGGCATCGTGGCGCTGGATGAGGCCGGCTTTTTCCGCTACCGCCCGCGCGAGCAGCGGCTGGATGCCTTTTACGGCGGCCAGAGCGAGCCGCAGAACCCGTGGGGCTTTGTCTTCACCGACTGGGGCCAGATGCTCATGGTCGCGGGCAATAACGGCGGCATCTACTGGCCGCTCCCCGAGATGGTGCGCGGCGTGCAGGGCGGGCGTCGCGAGCAGATTTGGGAAAACGCCCGCGGGCGCAAATGCAGCGGCCCCGACATCATCGGCACCGCGCACTTTCCCCCCGAATGGCAGGGCGTGCTGCTCAGCGGCGGCTACATCAATAACTCCGTCTGGGCGCTCGACATCCACGACGACGGCGCGGGCTTCAAGCTCACCGACCGCGACCCGCTCATCCGCAGCACGCACGGCAGCTTCCGCCCCGTGGACGTGAAGCTCGGCCCCGACGGGGCGATCTACATCTGCGACTGGTACAACCCGATCATCGGCCACTACCAAGCCAGCTTCCGCCACCCCGACCGCGACAAAACCCACGGCCGCATCTGGCGGGTGACGTACAAAGGCAGGCCGCTGGTGACGCCGCCGCCCATCGCCGGGGCGAAGGTGGAGGCGCTGCTGGAAAACCTGAAGTCACCCGAGCGCTGGGTGCGCGAGCAGAGCAAGCGGGAGCTGGCCGGGAGGCCGACGGAGGAGGTGGTGAAAGCCGCGCGCGAGTGGTGGCCGAAGCTGGATGGAAGTCAGGCGTCCCGCCTGACAGGGCAGACAGGCTTCCAGCCTGTCGAGCCCGGCGACAGGCCGGAGGCCCGTCTTCCGGGACAGGCGGGACGCCTGTCTTCCGAGCGCACGCTTGTCGAGGTGCTCGGTGTCTTTGAGGCGCATGAGACGCCGGAGCCCGCCCTGCTGTCCCACATGCTCGAATCAAATAGCCCCGGCGCACGCGCCTATGCTGCCAGCGTGCTGGCGCGCTGGAATGGACATCTTCCGCACATCTACGAGGGCGAAGCTGCGCTGAACGACTTGGCCGTCGATCAGAATCCCAGAGCGCGCCTTGCTGCCATCGTCGCTGCCGGGAACATCGCCTCACGCGAATCGGTGACTTACGTTGCCGCCGCGAGCCAGCAGCCGCGGGATAAGTTCATCGACCTCGCGCTGAAAAGCGCAGTAGTCGGACTCGATCTTCAATTGAAAGCGAGGTTGGGAGCAGGGCACGAGTTTCCCGATGACTTGAAGCGACTCTTTGAAGCGGTGGAGCCCGCGCTTTTCAAGCAGCTCACGGAAACGCCGCCGCCCGCCAAGCAGCCAGCGACACAGCTTTCACCCACCCCACTGGCCACCGGCAAGCTGCGGGCGACGCCGGAGTTTGTGGCCGGGCTGGTGCAGGAAGTCCGCGCGAGCGGCGATGCGCGGCACGGCGCGGAGGTTTTCCGCCGCGCGGAACTCGCCTGCACCGCCTGCCACAGCCTCGAGGACAAAGGCGGGAAGGTCGGCCCGCCGCTCGATGCCATCGGCTCCGGGCAGCCGCTGGACTTCATCATCGGCGCGGTGCTGGAGCCGCAGCGGGAGATCAAGGAAAGCTACGAAGCCATGC
>JANXWQ010000577.1 GCA_025351065.1 Chthoniobacter sp.
GAAAAACGGGAGGCTCATGCCGGCGGCGATGGCGGCGAAAAGCAGGAAGATGACAGGCGTGGATTGCGTGGTGGCGAAGCTCAGGCTCGTGGCGAGAAAAGGCGCGGTGCAGGAGGTGCCGAGCAGCGTGGTGAACAGGCCGTGGACGAACGCGCCGCCGTAGCCTTCGCGCCGCGACAACTCGCTGAGCGTGGATTCCGCGCCGCCGAGCGTGACTTCGAAAACGCCGAGCAGGCTGAGCGCGAAGACGAAGACCAGCGCGATCATGCCCGCGAGCAGATACGGATTTTGAAATTGGTAGCCCCAGTTGAAGGCCAGCTTCAGCCGCGCGACCGCGGCGGCGAGGCCGAGGAAAAAAGTGAAGACGCCCGCATTGAACGCCAGCCCGAGACGGAAGACGCGCGCCGGTTCCTGCCCGGCCTGGTTCACGAAGCCGAAGATTTTCAGCGCGATGACGGGCAGCACGCACGGCATCACATTCATGATGAGTCCGCCGAGAAACGCGGCGAGCAGCTTCCAGAGCAAGCTGGCATCAGGCTCCGCGGGCGATGCGGATGGGACGGATGCGACGGATGGGACTGCTTCCGCGGCGATCAGCCAGCCCTGCCGCGGCTCGCCTTTTTTTTCCACCGCGAGCACGCCGCGCCACTGCAGATGTGCCGCGCCGCCGTCGCTGATAGGAAAGGTGATCGTGCGCGCGCCGTCCGCCGCGACCTCGCTGGCCTTGGGATGCTCCAGCTTCACGCCCGAGGGCGGCAGCGGGAAAAACTCCGCGCGATATTCCGCGCCCAGCCCTTCGAGGCGGAGCGAGAAAGCATCCGCCTTCGTCGTGTCCCACCGCACCGGAAACGGCGCTCCGCCCTCCCGCGGAAGCTGCGCGCGCCACGTCGCGAAAAGCTCCGCATTCGCCGCCGCCGCCGCGCCCGCGGGCAGCGCCAGCGCGAGGTCGGCATTTCCCGGCACGCACTGGCGCGGATCGCAGACCTGCCATTTCACTTTGGCTTTGATCGTCACCGGCCCGGCGGGCGGCGCGGCGGGCGGCGTGATTTCGGCCATGAGCAGGACTTCGCGCTCATACACGTAGTTGAGAAAATCGCCCGCCGCGAAGTGCGTGACCGGCAGCGGCCATTGCAGCGGCCCCGCTTTCCAGCCAGCGGGTAGCTCCCACTCCACGCTCGTCGGCATGCCGATGTCGCCCGCCGACTGCCAGTACAAGTACCACTGCGGCGCGATGACCAGCCGCACACCCGCAGTGAACGGTTTGCCCATTTCCACCGCCGACGTGTCCGCCAAGAGCGTGGCTGCGACCTGCTGGCCGCTGACCGCGACCTGGCCCTGTGCCGTCGTGCAAATGGACGCGACCAGCGCGAGGAGGGCGGAGAGTTTGCGGGAAAAATTCATCGGGTGCGTAAAACTAAAACCTGCCGGTGCGGGCAGTCTTGGTCATAGACGCGGCAGCCACGTTCATTATTCCGCGCGGACGCGCGGCTATTTTGCGGGGCCCATCGGCCAGTCGTCGGTGCGGAAAGGGGAGGCTGGGAGCCCGGCGGCGTTAATGAGGTTGCACTCGGGATTGTCCGCCCAAGCGTAGCGCACGGACGCGGGTGCTTTCACCTCGGGGCTGGAAATGATGACGTGGTCGCCGGCGATTTCCGCGTCGGCCCAGACGAATTTCCGATCCGCGCCGGCGATGGCAAAGCCTTTGATTTTGCCACCGTCCGCTGCCTTCATGCCCTCGGCGTTGCGGAAGGTCAGCCGCACTTTTTCGCCCTCCATCTGCGCGCCGCCAAACATGGGGCCGGAGTACTCCACATCGCGATAATAGACCGTGGCCTCCGCGGCGAGCGCGAGGCGTTTGCCCACGGCCTGCTTGTCCTTCGGGTGGATGTCCGCGGCGTCGCCCACGTCGATGGCGAGCGCCATGCCGGTGTGCGGGAGTTGGAGCGCCATGGTCTGCGCCTCGCGGAGCCGCGCCCAGTTCGTGTCGGTGGGCTCGTCGTGGCGCTGCATGAAGTTGGCGAGTTGCACGAAGAGGAACGCGGCATCGGGCTCGTGCCACGCTGCGCGCCAGCTTTGGATCATGGTCGGGAAAAGTTTGCGGTAGAGCGTGGCGGCGCCGGCGTTCGACTCGCCCTGGTACCACGTCACGCCGCGGATGGTGTAGGGCAGCAGCGGCACGATCATGCCGTTGTAAAGGCCGGACGGGCTGCCGATCGCGTCGCCGCCGCGCGGAGCGTTCGGCTGCCGCGGTGGCGTCGTGCCGGCGTCCTTCGCGGCCTTTTCCGCCTCGCGCCATGCGAGCACATCCTGATCGTATTTCGCTTTCGCCGCCGGGTAGTCGGCCACGACTTTCTCCCACGCGGCGACGATGGGTTTGAAATCGGGATCGGCGTTGAGCACCGGCGCGGGCGTCCACTGCTCCGCCGCCGTGCCGCCCCAGGAGCTGTGGATGAGGCCGACGGGAACTTTCAAATTCTGCTGAAGCTGGCGGCCGAAAAAATAGCCGACCGCGGTGAAGCCCACGACGGTCTGCGGCGAGCACACTTCCCACTTTCCCTTGCAGTCCTCCTGCGGCTCCTTCTGCTGCGTTTTGAGGACGGTGAAATGCCGGAGCAGCGGAAAATTCGCGCCGGCAATTTCGTCTTTGGCGTTCAGCGCGCCGTTGACGGTGAACTCCATGTTTGACTGCCCGGAGCAGACCCACACTTCGCCGACAGCCACGTTTTTGATCGAGAGCGTGTTGGTGCCGGCGATGGTCAGATCGCCGATCGCGCCGGACGCGAGTTCGGTGAGCTTCACGCTCCATTTGCCTTTCGCGTCGGCGGTGGCCTCGGCGGTTTTGTCGGCAAATTTCACGCTCACTTTTTCGCCCGCGCCGGCCAAGCCCCACACATTCGCGGGCAGGTCTTGCTGGAGCACCATGTTGTCGGAAATGAGCGCGGGGAGTTTCACCTCCGCGAGCGTGGCGGCGGTGAGGGCTGACGTGAGGAGGAGGAAAAGGGCAGGAGTTTTCATGGTATGAAAATGGAGAAAATCTTTGGCCTTACGCGCCCATGCCGTCCTCGAAACTCCCGGCGGCGGGCGTGATGAGCAGATGATCCTTCACGTAGCGAATGCCATTCGCGCTCGTGCTATCCAGGTCGCGGTGCGCGCTCTCGGCTTCCACGACGAGCGGCGCGGTCTTCGTGCCGTGCAGCGCGCAGTAGCGCGAGGGGTAGCCGACCATGAGGAGCAGTTCCACGTAGCGCGCCATGTTCAGATCGCCGCTCGGCAGGTCGGTGAACTGCATGGCGCGATCCTTCCAGTCCGGTTCCATCGTCCGCAACGGCAGGTCGCGGCGGATGGTGAAGTTCTTCACATGCGCCGCGCAGATGTATTCGCCCACCATGAGGAACCGCGTCTCCCACGACTCGCCTTCCCAGCAGTGCGACGGATCGGCGTTCACCGCGAGCGATTCGTCGTCGTCGCAGATGTCCACGAGCATGAGGAAATTCTCCGCCGTCATCGCTGCGGTGCCGGGGTGGATTTCATGGCAGAGCTTGATGCCGAGCTTGCGCGCGTGGTCGCGGATTTTCTTCGTTTTCTTCACGAAACGCTCCTGGCCTTCCTTGATCAGATCGTAGCCCGGCCCCGCCCAGAAACCCCACGGATAGCCGCTCGCCAGCTCCCAGCCAAACGCCACGCCCCAAAACATCGGCAGCACTTTCAAGCCCAGCTCGGCGGTGAGATCGAGCAGCTTCAGCACATAATTCTCGGCCCATTTTTCGATCTCGGCGGGCGACTTTTTCGCCACGTCGGCGGGGATGAATGGGCGGATCGTCGGCGAGCCCGTCCACGCCGTCGTGTGGACCCAGATCGGGCAGTGCGCGGAGATGCCGTCGAGCGCGAGGCCGGCGTCGCCAAAGGCGTTGCGGATTTCCTTCGGGGACTTGAAAAGCTTGCCGCCCTGGAGGTGGTAGTTGCTCGGCTGCGCGCCCGCGGCGCCGCTGCGTTTGGCATAGGCGAGGAAGTCGGCGAGCGGTTTGCCGCCGTGCTGCGCGCCTTCGATGGATGGATGATAGCAGGACATGAGAAGTGGGGTTGGTTGAGGGTTTGGGAAAACTGCGGACGCGCACCGTTTAGCGAGTCGCGCTGCGCCGCGCAACGGGATTGTCGCCGCCGCACTTTCTTCTCCCCCTCGCGCACTTTCCGGCTACATTCCGCGCCCCTTTATTTATGTACCGCACCCATCATTGCCAGCAGCTCCGCCCTTCCGACATCGGCCAGACCGTCACGCTCGCGGGGTGGGTGAATTCGCGGCGCGATCACGGCGGCGTCATCTTCATCGACCTGCGCGACCGGGAGGGTCTGACGCAGGTGGTGTTTCGCCCGGAGGAGCATCCGCAGGTGGCGGAAACTTCGCACGGGCTGCGCAGCGAGGACGTAATCCAAATATCGGGCATCGTCTCCGCGCGTCTCGCGGGGTCGGACAATGCAAAGCTCGCGACCGGCGGGATCGAGGTCATCGCGTCCGCCTTGCAAGTGCTGAACAAAGCCGACGTGCCGCCTTTCCCGCTCGATGACCCGAGCGTGAACGAAGACCTGCGCCTGCAATACCGCTACCTCGATCTGCGCACCGCGCGGATGCAGCGCAATCTGCGGCTGCGGCATCGCATCACGAAAGCGACACGCGACTATCTCGACGATGCGGGCTTCCTCGAAATCGAGACGCCGATTTTGTCGAACCCGACGCCCGAGGGCGCGCGCGATTTCCTCGTGCCGTCGCGGCTCACACCCGGTTCGTTTTACGCTCTGCCGCAGGCGCCGCAGCAGTACAAGCAACTGCTCCAGGTCGCCGGGCTGGAGAAGTATTTCCAAATCGCGCGCTGCTTCCGCGACGAGGATTTGCGTGCGGATCGGCAGCCGGAGTTCACGCAGATCGATGTTGAGGCGTCGTTCATCAGCGACGTGGAAATCCAAACGCTGATCGAAGGGCTGCTCGCGCGCATTTTCCGCGATGCGCGCGGCGTCGAGATCGCCACGCCCTTTCCGCGCATGCCCTACAGCGAGGCCATGAACCGCTACGGCAGCGACAAGCCGGACACGCGCTTCGGCCTCGAACTCACCGAGCTGGCGGACATCTTCCGCGACTCACAGTTCAAGGTTTTCCGCTCGGTCGTCGATGGCGGCGGCGTCATCAAGGCGCTGAATGCGAAGGGCGCGGCGGCGCTGCTTAGCAAGGAGCAGCTCAAGAAATGGGAGGAGTGGGTGAAGACTGAGTTCGGCGCGAAAGGGCTGGCCTATATCAAATGGAGCGCGGGCGGGGAGTGGGAGTCGCCGATCGTGAAGTTCTTCAGCGAGGCGGAAAAGGCGGCGCTCGCCGAGCGCAAG
>JANXWQ010000637.1 GCA_025351065.1 Chthoniobacter sp.
CGTCAATCGCGCGCAGCACCCGGCGATGCACGGTGGCGTCGAGCCTGCGCAAATCCTTCTCAGCCGAGCGGCGGAAACTAACGGCGTAGTCCGGCATTGGTTTTCAGCCGGCGCTTCACCTCGGCCAGCGGGATCGTCGGCTCGTCCTTGCGGCGCGCGATCACCCCGAGGTCATGCAAATCCTCCAGCAATTCCTCGTATTCGGCGATTGGCATGATTACCGCAGTCGGCTTGCCGTTTTTCACAATGTATTCGGCCTTTGGATTCAGCGTCTTCATGCGGTCAGCCTACGCACTTCACCACGACTTCGCCAAGCCAAGTCCACTCACCGCTTTTTAAGCCGTCCAACTTTCTACGGCTCAGCCTTCGCCGCCGGGTCGGGCAGTTCCTCGATGGTGATCGCACGATACGCGACCTCCGATTTGGCCCCGCCGTGAATCTGGAGCGCGATCAGCCCCTCCAGCACGATGCCCGGCTCCGTCTCGGTGAAGTCCACGGTCTCGGTGCCGTTGAGCGTGAGGCGGATGCGCGGGCCTTCGCAGCGGATTTCATAGGTGTTCCAGTCGCCCGGCTTTTCCAGCCTGGCGATGAGCGCCTTGTCGGCCTGCGCGAGCACTTTGTTGCGCCGCGATTCATCGTAGAGGCAGCCGGAATACCCCGCGCCGAGGTCGGCCTGGTAGCCGCTCATTTCGTTCGGCGGCGTGACGATGCGAACGCTGCGAATTTGCACGCCACCATTCACGAAGCCCTCCGTGCCAGTCAGCTTGTATTCGAGCCGCAGGACGAAGTTCCGGTAGGGCTTTTTCGTCGCGAGAAACTCATTGCGCGGGTTGCCCTCCAGCGACCCGCCGGTGATCGCGCCGTCGCGCACGCGCCAGGTTTTCGCCGTCTCGCCCTCCCAGCCGTCGAGCGTTTTCCCGTCGAAAAGCGGCACGGGCGCGACGGGGGTGTGCGGGAGGAAAAGGAGGAGGGCGAGAGCCAGGGCGAACAGGTGTTTCATGGGGCGAGGCGTTCGATCTTCCACGCTCCCTCGGGCTGGCGGGTGTAGCGGAGGCGGTCGTGGAGGCGGCTGCGGCGGCCTTGCCAGAATTCGATGGTCTGCGGCACGAGGCGGTAGCCGCCCCACTGCGGCGGGAGCGGGATTTCGGCGTCGCCATATTTTTCCTGCGCGGCGGCGAACTGCGCTTCGAGCTGCGCGCGACCAGCGACGACTTCGCTCTGCGCCGAGGCCCACGCGCCGAGCTGGCTGCCGGCGGGCCGGGTGTGAAAGTAGGCGGCGCTTTCCGCGCGCGAGGTTTGCACCACGGTGCCGGTGACGTTCACCTGCCGCTCGATCGCGCCCCACCAAAAGGTCAGCGCCGCGCGCGCGTTGCCCGCGAGGTGGCGGCCTTTCGCGCCGTCGTAGTTGGTGAAAAAGGTGAACCCGCGGGCGTCGCAGATTTTCAGCAGCACGGTGCGCGTCCACGGCTGGCCGTCGGCGTCCACGGTCGCGAGGGTCATCGCATTGGGCTCGATGATCTGCCGCGCCTGCGCCTCGGCGAGCCACACGTTGAACTGCGCGATCGGGTCGGGCTCGAGTTCGCTGCGGCGCAGTCCGCGCTGCGAATATTCCTGGCGGAGCGCGGCGAGTTCGGCGGGCGTCAGCATCCGAAATCCACCGTCACTTTTTCACCGGCGGCAGCTCCACGATCTCGAACCAGTACTTTTCCAGCGTCTGCAAAATGTCCACCAGCGCCTCGAAAGTCACCGGCTTCACGATGTAGCTGTTCACGCCGAGATCGTAGCTTTTGTAGATGTCCTCGTCGGCCTTTGAGGTCGTGAGCACCACGACGGGGATCTGCCGCAGTTCCGGGTCGCCTTTGATTTCCTTGAGCACGGTGCGCCCGTCTTTGCGCGGCATGTTGAGGTCGAGCAGGATGAGGCCGGGACGCGGAGCCTCGGCGGGCGGCGCGTATTTGCCCGCGCGGCGGAGGTAGTCCATCAGCTCTTCGCCGTGCTCGACGTAGCGCACGTCGTTGATGAGGCGGCCTTCCTCAAAGGCTTCCTGGGTCAGGCGGCGGTCGTCCGCGTCGTCGTCGGCCATCAGAATCGTAATCGGCATGGAGTCTCTATTCATGGGCTGCGTCAGAGGGTTGTTTCAGCGGGAGCGTGACGGTGAAAGTCGCGCCTTCGCCTTCCGCGCTTTTTGCCACAATGGTCCCGCCGTGCCTATCAGTAATTTTCCGGCACACCGCGAGGCCGATGCCGGTGCCCTCGTATTCGGTGCGCGTGTGCAGGCGCTGGAAGACGACAAAAATCTGCTCGGCAAAGTGCGCCTCGAAACCGATGCCGTTGTCGCGCACGCGGATTTCACAGACCTCCTCGCCGGGCGGCGCGCCGGGGATGAGGCGCTCGGACGGGGTGAAAATTTTCGCCGTCACGCTCACGAGCGGCGTCTCGCCGGGGCGCTGGAACTTCAGCGCGTTGCTGATGAGGTTTTGAAAAAGCTGCCGCATCTGCACGGGGTCGCCCTTGATCGCGGGCAGCACGCCCACCTCGACGCGCGCGTTTTTCTGCTCGATGGCCACTTCCAAATCCGACACCACCCCGAGCACGATCTCACCGAGCGCGCAGGTCTCGAACGGCAGCGCGCGGCTGGTCACGCGCGAGAGTTTCAGCAGGTCCTGGATGAGCACTTGCATGCGCTGCGCCGCGCCCTCCATGCGCGCGAGATAGTCGAGCCCCTGCGCGCCGAGCGCCGCGCCGCATTTCGAGCGCAGGCGGCCGCTGAAGGCCTGGATTTTCCGCAGCGGCTCCTGCAAATCGTGCGAAGCCACGGACGCGAAATTTTGCAGCTCCGCATTGCTCTGCTCGAGCTGCGCGGCAAAGCGCCGCAGCTTTTCCTCGTCCAGTTTGCGCTCCGTGATGTCGGCCGCGATGCCCACCAGCCCGATGATCCGCCCGCGCCCGTCGCGCAGCGGCACCTTCGTCGTCTGCAGCCATTGCTCGTGCCCGTCCGCGCCGGCCACGGCGTCCGCGCGGTTGAGGATGCGCTCGCCGGTTTCCATGACAAAACGGTCGTCGTCGCTGTAGCGCGCCGCTTCCTGCGGCGGGAAATAGTCGAACACCGTGCGGCCCTCGGGCTGCGCGTCGCCCTTGTGCGCGAGGAGCCGGCGGTGCGCTTCGTTGTCGAGCAGATAGCGCCCGCGCGTGTCCTTCACAAAGACGTGGTCGGGCAGCGTGTCGATGATGCTGCGCAGCAGCGTGCGCTCCTCCGCCAGCGCGGCCTCGGCGCGGCGGCGCGCGGCGATGTCGCGCAGGATCAGCACGCACGCCCAGACCAGCGCGCAAAAGGTGAACAGGCTCCCGAAGAGCACCGTCCCCGTGGTCGCGCGGCCCAGCAGGTGCGCCGAGGCCGCGCGCTCTTTCAGCAGGGCCTGCTGCTCGCGGTCGAAATCGGCGAGCAGCTTCTGAATGTCGCGCGTGGCCTGCTCGGTTTCGCCCCGCGAGAAAAGCTGCGCGCTTTCCTCAAAACCCTGCGTCCTGCGCGCCTCGATCTCCGCGTGCTGGAGCGCAAAGCTGCGCTGCATGAGCTGGAGCAGCCGGTCGAGTTTCAGCGTCTGCTGCGGCGTGTCGGCGGTGTCGGCCTTCAGCGCGTTGAAGCCCTCGATGATCTGCCCCTGCGCCTCCTCGTAGCCGCGCAGCAGCCTTTCATCGCCATTGACGATGAACCCGCGCCGCCCCGCCTCCATCTCCATGAGATGCCGCTGCGTGCGCTCCTCGATCTCCATGACCGCGCGGGTGTGCTGCACCCACTCCGCGTTTTGGATGAAAGCGCGCGTGCTCCGGTAGCTGATGAACGCGATCAGCCCGAGCATCCCCAGCACCAGCCCGAACCCGAGCACGACCTTGCGCCGGATGGAAAAGCGGGGCGGCTGGAGTTCGGCGGACGGCATCGGGGCAAAGCGGGAGCGGTGAAAAAATCCGGATATTGAAACCCGCCTGGCACAACCAATTTCAACGGTTAGAAATTTGGCAAAGCGCCCGGCGGCGTCCTTTCTCACATACCGGCTTTTTCACCATTGCCGATTTGTTTCGGATTTCGAGCGGCGGATTTTCTTTTTGCCCCAGCACAAAACCCGATTTTCCACTTGGGGCGGACCCTTGATTTCTGACCGCCACGCGCCAGGCTGCTTCTCCCCTACGGCCCCGGCGGCGGCACTGGCGGCGGCGGCGTGGGCGTGGGGCCGGAGGCCGTGCCCACCACCACGGTGAAGCCGTAGGTCTCCAGCTCGTTTTCACTGCCCGCAAAGACCGCCTGCAGCAGCTTGCTCGCGCGGGTGGTCAGGTTGCGCGCCGTGCCCGTCGTCGCCGCCGTCTGCGCGGCGGCGATGCCGAGTTGCGTCTGGAGCGTATTGCTCGTCGTCTGGAGCAGACCGCGCAGCGCCACAGAGTCCAGGTAGTTCCGCTTCAGGCTCGGATACATCACCCGCATCGGCGCAGCCACTTCCTCCGGCACCTTGTGCGTCCCCGGCGGCGGCGTCGGCCCGCTGGGGTTGATGCTCGTGCTCACCGTCGGCACGACCAGCCCGAGCAGCGCCCCGAGCGTCACATAGATGGTCGTCTGCGGCACCGCCGGCAGCACGCCGTCATTGCGGAGGATGATTTTCTCAAACAGCACCACGAGGTCGTCGATATTCGTCGGCTGGGTCACTTTTACAGTCTTGCGAGCCATATTTCTGGGTTCCTTTGATTTCTTACTGCTGCCACAGCGCCTCCCGAGCACCAGGCCCGGTGGAAAAGGCGCTGCTCCTTCTCTTAAAGACCGCCGCACCGTGCCTGTCCAGCATTTTTCTGGAAAAGACCGCCATCCCTCTGGACGGGAAGCCTCTCCCGATCAATCTGGAGCCTCTCCCGATCCATCTAAACGCCCTCCAGATCCATCTGGAGCCTCTCCCGCTCCATCGAAACGCCATCCCGATCAACCTGGAGCCTCTCCCGATCCATCTAAACGCCCTCCAGATCAATCTGGAGCCTCTCCCGGTCCATCTAAACGCCCT
>JANXWQ010000642.1 GCA_025351065.1 Chthoniobacter sp.
ACAGTTCGCGCGGCCCCACCCGCAGTCAGTTGTTACCGGTCGGGGGCAGGTAGGAGCGGGCGGATGATTTCGGTCCAGAGTTTGTAGCCTTCGGGGTTCATGTGGAGCTTGTCGGGGCCGAAAATTTCGGGGCGCGGGAGACCGTCGTCGCCAATCATGCGGGGGAAGACGTTGATGAATTTCATGTTAGTCTGCTGCTTGATGTAGCCCTCGATCATGCCGTTGAGGGCGCGCACTTTTTCCACCTGCGCCCAGCGGGCGGGGTTGCCGGCGCTGGAGATGTAGGCCAGTTCGGCGGCGGGCAGGGCGGCGCGCACTTTCACGGCAAAGGCGGTAAAATCGGCGAAGACTTCCTCGGGCGGGCGGCCGTTGTTGAGGTCGTTGCCGCCGGCGTAGAGCACGACCATGCGGGGCGCGTACGGGATTACGATGCGGTCGGCGAAATGCACGCTGTCGGTGATTTCGGAGCCGCCGATGCCGCGGTTCAGGATGCGGTGCTGGGGAAAGTCTTCGGCGAGCGTTTTCCACAGGCGGATGCTGGAACTGCCGACGAAGACGATGCCGCCTTTGGCCGGAGGATTCTGCGCGTCGGTTTTTTCAAAGGCGGCGATTTCGTTTTCCCATTGGGCAAAATTGTGGGCTTTGGCGGGGGCCTTGTCGTCGGCCCGGAGGACGGGCGCGAGGGCGAGGGCGAGGACGGTGAGGAGGCGGAGTAAGGTGGAGGGCATGGGCAGTAGGAACCACTAATCGGCACTGATGGACACTAATAATTGCGAGCGCGACGGCGCATTTTTAACCGCGGATTTTGCCAAGGCGCGCGCGTGTTTCGCGGGCCTAAATCGAGTTCCGGCCCTCCCCTCTTAGTCCCGCGCCGGCTCCTGCACCGGCTCGTCGTGCTCGACATGCTCGACGGGCTGCGCGCGGCGGATTTCGATGGGTTCCTCCTCGGCGTCCTTTTTCTTTTTCTTCTTCGCCGTCTTATCCTCCTTGGCCTCGTTCTTGAAAACCTCGCGCAGCACCTTGCCGATAAGCGGCGCGGCGACGGTGCCGCCATGCACGTCGTCGCTGTTGCTGGCGTCGCTCTCGTAGAGCGCGGCAAAAGCGTAGCGCGGCTTGTCGGCGGGCGCGAAGCCGGCGAACCACGCCGCCGTGCGTTCGTGCGCCTTGGGCCCCCACTGCGCGGTGCCGGTTTTGCCGGCCACCTGCACATTGGGCACGGAGGCTTTGCCCGCGGTGCCGGAGCGACTGGACACGACTTGCGACATGGCTTTGCGCATCTCTTTCATGATCTTCGGTTCGATGCCCAGCTCGCCCCGCGCGCGCACCGGGTAGGCGTTGACGATCTGCCCGTCGATGCTTTGCACCTGCTTCACCAGCCGCGTCTGGTAGAGCGTGCCGCCATTGGCCACCGTGGCCATGCCCTGCGCCATTTGCAGCGGGGTTACTTCCACGTCGCCCTGGCCGATGGAAAAGTTCGCCAGATCGCCGTCGAACATTTTGTGCCCGTGCGCTTTTTTCATGTACTCGTCGTCCGGGATGCGCCCGCCGCTTTCCGCCGCCAGCGGGATGCCGGTGCGCGCGCCGAAGCCCATTTTCACCGCCCAGTCGCCCATGCGTTTCGCCCCGGTCTTCATCCCGACTTGGTAAAACCAGGTGTCGCACGACTGGGTCAGCGCTTCGCAAAAATTCAGCGAGCCCGAGTCCGAGTGCTTCCAGTTGTGGAAAGTGATCCGGCCGATTTCCATGGCCGGCGGGCAGTTGAATTCGTCGTCAATGTCGATCACATGCTCCTGCAGGGCCGCGAGCCCGACCGGCACTTTGAACACCGACCCCGGCGGATACGCCGAGCGGTAGGCGCGCGGGATGAGCGGGATGTTCGGGTCGTCGTTGAGCGCCTTGAAGGCCTCCGGCGAGATCGTGGGGATGAAGGCGTTCGGGTTGAACGTCGGCCACGAAGCCATCGCCAGAATGTCGCCGTTGTTCGGATCAATGATGACCAGCGCGCCGCGTTTCACCCCGCGCTCAAGCACGCTTTCGCACAGCCGCTGCAGATCCTGGTCGAGCGTGGTGACTACGTTGTAACCCGGCTGCGGCGGGATGGTAAGCTGCTCGCTCGCCTTTTTCCCCTCGGCGTCAAAGGAGATGTTGTACTGCCCGTTCTTGCCCTGGAGCTGGTCGTCGAAACTCTGCTCCAGCCCCTCGCGCCCCACGGCGTCGGGCCACAGCAGCTCGTTGTTTTGCATCGGCCCCACCGGCATGTGCCCCGCGCGCCCGGCGTAACCAATGATGTGGCCGGCGAGCCGGTCATTCGGGTAGTAACGCTGGTACACCGGCAGCAGCGTGAGGTGCTGCGGCTTCATCCGGTGGTAGTTCTCCAGCTCTGGCGATTTCAAATCTTGCGCGATGAGCAGCGGCACCACGCCCCGGTTTTTGTAATGTTTCAAGACCTGCTCCTGCGTGAGCGAAATGGGCCGGCCCGTGACCGCGCGCGCGGCCAGCACCTGCTGCTGCGCAAAGGCAAGCACCTCCGGGTCGGTCATGGTCAGCGGCGTGGGAAAGCTGAGCCCGAGATTGTTGCTCACGCGCGTCTGCGCGAGCGGGTTGCCATTGCGATCCGTGATCTGCCCGCGCGGGCCGGGGATCGCCATGACGTAGGTGCGCGCATGCTTTTGCGTCTCCCAACTCGGCGCGGGCACCGCCGCCGTCGGGGCCGGTGCGGGCGGCGTGGTCGTGGCCACCTGCGGCGCACCGGGCGGCTGCAGCCGCGACACCGCCTCCTGCGCGCGGGCGTGGACGAGCGCTAGGAGCGCGAGGGGAAAAAGGAGCAGGCGTTTCATGGGCGGCGGGGAGCGTAACCACTTCGCGCCGCAGCTCAAGCATGCACCCGCCGCGGCTCTCCGCGCCCGGCCGAAAGCGGGTCGCCGCGAGGCTCTGCCACCGCACTCCAAAAACGACGCTACTTCGGCACAGCAGGCTCCGCAGGCGGGTTGGTGCCCGCGGTTTCCGGTTCGCCGGTTTCGATCTTTTTGAGGCGGCTGTTGCCGTGGAAGTCGATGACCATGGGCGCCGGTGCGGTAGCTGCCATCGCGGACGCTGGCGATTTCTTTGCCGTCCATCCATAGGGTGAGCTTGTCGCCCTGCGCCGCGAAGACCGCCTCGTGTTGGGCTGCGGCCACATAGCCGGACCCGAGATCAATGCCGCTCTTGAGGGCGGTGGCACCCGCACCCTTTTGATATAGCCAAAATCTTCCCATGGTTTGCGATATCCAGGTTGTAACCACTGTCGGATGGCGTCGCGGCTGGGATGTCCACGATACACGATGGCAGTACTCACCCGCAGGGCGTTGTCTTCCCACCGGATGCCATCGTACTTCGGCAGCTTCTCCGGCGCTTCCCAGAGCTTGATTGCCGCAGGTTCGGACGCAGCGATCGCTGGAGCCGCGGGCACCTTGTGTTCCGCTACGAGCGGAGCGGGCGTGGCCGGGGCCGCGCTCCTGGCGGCGCGTCCTCGATGAACTGCGCCGGGAGCACTTTGAGCGCGACCATCCGGTCGAGCGAGACCTGCCGCGCCCGATAGACTGCGCCCATGCCGCCCTGCCCCAGCCGGCCCAGCACCTCGAAGTCGCCAATCACCTCCCGCAGCGCCAGCGGTCCCGCCGGGAGGATGGAACCCCCACTGCTCGGCGGGGTCATCGCTATCGTCGGATCTTCCGGTGGGAAAGGATCGGCTGGCGTGCTCATGTGCGCGGAGGTGATTAGCGGCGGACACAGGCCGTGACAATGAGGATCACCCGCTCGCGAGGCGGGGAAAAGGCCGAGGTGCTTCGACAAACTCAGGAGGACGTTGCTACAATCCGGCGCTTCGCACTTCGGAACATTCCACTCACCATCACCGGCCAAATGAACCTCTTCCTCACGGGCACTGATACCGATGTCGGCAAGACCTACGCCGCCGCGCTGCTGGTGCGGGCGCTGCGCGCGCAGGGCGTCGATGCCGTCGGCCTGAAGCCGCTGTGCTGCGGCGGGCGCGAGGATGCGGAGGTGCTGCACGCGGCGGGCGGCGGCGCGATCCCACTCAATGACGTGAACCCCGTCTGGCTGCGCGCGCCCGCCGCGCCGTACGCCGCGGCGATGATCGAGAATCGCGAGATCGACCTCGCACTCATCTGCGAAACTTTTGCGCGCCTGCGCGCGGCACACGCGGCGGTCATCGTCGAGGGCGTGGGCGGCTGGCGCGTGCCGATCACGCGCGATTTTTTCGTCAGCGACCTCGCCGCCGAGTTCGCCCTGCCGGTCGCCGTGGTGGTCGCGAACCGGCTTGGAGCCTTGAACCACACGCTGCTCACCATCGAGTCGATCCGCGCGCGTGGGCTGGAATGTGCGGGCGTCATCCTGAACCACACGACCCCGCCCGACGCCGCGCCAGACTTCGCGGCAACGACCAACCGCGGCATCCTCGAAGAAATTTCCGGCATCCGCATCCTCGCGGAAATCAGCTACGGCCAGCGCGAGCTGCTGCCGTTTTAGCAGCGCCAGATTTCGAGAAAAGCGGGCGGGTTTGGCGAGGCTTAAAGCAGTGCGCGAATCTGCCGCTCGCGTTCGCGTTCGGTGGCGGTGTCGAGCACGTGGGCGGCGGTGATGTCGGCGGGAAGCTCGGGGAGTGTGATCCACGAGCGGCAGCCGCCGAAGCGTGGGGCATCGGGGAAGACGAAGGGCGCGGACAGTTTCGCCACGCGGACGAAGGCGAGGCTGACGCCGGGCTGACCGTCTTGGCGGAAACGTTTTTCGATCTCGCTTTCCTGCCAAAGATGGAACGGCGCGAGCGCGCGCACTTTTTCCCAATCGGTCACATCCGCGGTCCACTCGACGCGGATGCGGTAGAGGATTTCGTGCTGCCCGTCGGGGCGCGGCACGGGTAAGGGCGTGGCGGGCGGGAGCCGGAGCTTCGCGACCTGCTCGTGGAAAAGAGTGGGGAAAAGCAGGAACTCCTCGTGCTGAAAACGAAAGCCCGCGCGCCCTTCGGCGATGCCGCCTTTGCGCAGGATGATGCTCTGCGCGCCGTGGCCGAGCGCGTCGCAGATGAGGGTCCATTCTTTGAAGCCGAACATGGGGAAAGAATGAGGGCGGAGGGCGGAGGACGGAAGATTTTTGCGCGCGCTGCGCCGCCATTTTTCTTCCGCCCTCCGCCCTCCGCCCTCATCCTTTCCCCATGCCTTACCACATCGACCTCCACTGCCATTCATGGTTTTCCGGCGACGGCGTGAGCGCGCCGGAGGAGCTGATCGCGTCGGCCAAAAAGAAGGGGCTGCACGGTTTTGCGCTGACGGATCACAATACGAGCGAGGGCTTCCAATACCTGCTGGATCAAGGACTGGCGCGGGCGGACGGGCAGCCGGTGAATGGCTTTCTGATCATCCCCGGCGTGGAGGTCACGACTGCGGAGGGGCATCTGCTCTGCCTCGGCGTGACGCTGCCGAATTTGAAACGCACGCCGGCAGCCGAGGTCTGCAAGATCGTGCATGGGCTGGGCGGACTGGCGATTCCGCCGCACCCGTATGACCTTTTTCGCGCGGGCATCCGGGAGGCGGTGCTCGAGACGCTGGAGATCGACGGGCTGGAGGTTTTCAACGCGGCGACGACGCTGAAGCGCTACAACCGGCAGGCTTTTGAGTACGCGACGGCGAAGAAACTGCCGATGACCGCGGGCAGCGACGCACACCACGAGGCGGCGATGGGGACGGCCTACACGATTCTGGACACGGAGGATTTTTCCGTGCGCGGCATCCTCGGGCAGATCGCGAAAGGTACGGCGCTGAATCAGCGCTACCTCACGCGGCGGGACAAGTTTCGGAAGACCTGGAACAACTGGATGCGGCTGCGGCGGAAGCGGGGCGGCAAGGCGGCGGAGTAGCGGCCCGCGCAGCGGTCGCCCCCCCCACGCTGTCATTCTGAACGGAGCCATTGGAGGCTTTGCGACAATGGCGGAGTGAAGAATCGCTGACAGAAATTGGCGGAGGCGGTGGGAGTGCTTACGCGCCATTAGTCCCACCGCCTCCGCCCATTTCTGTCAGCGATCCTTCACTGCGTTTCGCCCGCCGCCTGCGCCCGCGGCGAAACTCCGGTCAGGATGACGGCAGGCTTTTTTCGACCGCTGCGCGGGGCCGCTGCACCGCTACTTCACCGTCTCTTCGAGCGCGCAGGTGATCATGGCGGGGCTGCCGTGGAGGTAGCGGTTTGGGCCGTAGAGGCGGGCTTCGATGGTGTGGGAGCGGCCGTTGCGGACGTAGCTCTCAAAGGTGTAGGTGAAGGCGTGGCGGCCGTCGCCCATGCCGCGCTCCTGGAGGTCTTCGCGGAACTGGTCGGCCCTCACGCGCGCGACCCATGCGTAGTCCACGTAGATGTCCACCTGCAGCGCCTCGCCGGGGCGCGCGCGATCCCAGGCGACGCCGGTGACGGTGTGGCAGTCGCATGTTTCGATGGTCTCCTCGCGGCGCGGTGCGACGCGCGGTGTGAGATGGCCGTTGAACAGCATGATGCCGAAAGCGAAGGCGTGAAACGTGACGGCGACATTCGCCGTGCGCCACGCGGGGCCACTGCCCCAGAGGCGCGCGGTTTTGTTCCAGCGGGAAAACCAGTCGTAGCCGCAGAGCAGCGCGGCATGGTAGGCACCGTAGAGGATGTAGCGCAGCTCGAGCCCGTGCCACACACCCATGAGGCCAAAGGTGAGGCAGAGCCCGGCGTAGTTGGCGGTGTGTTTGCCGGTGAACCATTTGCCTTTCACCGCCGCGAGGAGAAAGCGCATGTGGACATGGTCGCGGAACCAGCTCGACAGGCTGATGTGCCAGCGCGTCCAGAATTCGCGGATGTTTTGCGAGAGAAAGGGGGCGTTGAAATTCTCCGGCGTACGGATGCCGAAGAGCCGGCTGAAGGCGATGGCGAAGGCGCTGTAGCCTGCGAAATCGAAGAACAAATAAAACGTCTCCGCATACATGAGGCTCAGCTTTGCGAGCGCGCCGGGGAGTTTCGACGCGGGCCCGACCCAGTGCGCGTGGATGAGCGCGGCGAGGATGAACTTGTAAAGGAATCCGCGGAAAAGGCGGGCGGTGGCGAAGTCGAGATCGTCGAGAAACTCTGCGCGGGTGCGGGTCTTCAGCCAGTCCTGATGAAAACGACGGTAGCGGTCGATGGGACCGGACGAGACCGCCGGCCAGAAAAAGAGGAAGGCGAAATACTGCGCGGGCGAGAGCTTTTTCACCACGCCGTCGTGGATGCTGAAGACGACATCGAGCGCGCGGAAGGTGACGTAGGAAATGCCGAGGAAGCCGAACGCGGTCTCGGCGGTGATGAAGGGCAGCACCTTGGCGACGACGAGCGGGAGCAGCGTGAGCGTGAGCGCGGCGTAGAAAGTGGCGCGTGTTTTCCAGCGGAGAAAAGCGTGCGCGACCGCGGCCTCGAATGCGCCGTAGCCGAGGACGATCCACAACTCGCGCACTTCGACGCCGGGGCGGACGGCGAGGTCGTTGCTGAAGGTCAGGCCGAGGACGCCGAGGGTGACGAGGAGCGTCCACCAGCGCCCGGCGCGGCCGAGGAGGCCGAGGAGAATCGTCGGGATGACGGCGTAGAGGAGGAGGCCGAAGAAAGGGAAATCGCCGAAGGGGATCATGGGTTGTAGGACAGGCTTCCAGCCTGTCGGAGTGCGGCAGGCATCCCTGCCTGCCGATTCTGCCGGCGAAGATTTCGCAGGCAGGGATGCCTGCGACACTCCGACAGGCTGGAAGCTTGTCCTACGACGCCGCGGCGGCTCGCGGTCATGCGAGCAGTTCCGCGAGTTTGCGGCGGTCGGCTTTGCCGTTGGCGGTCATGGGGAAGGCGTCCACGTAGAGAAATTTCCGCGGCACCATGTAGGCGGGGAGGCGCTCGCCAAGGCGCGTCTTGAGCTGCGCGGTGAAGGCGAAATCGGAGCCCGTTTTTTCCACAGCGAGCACGACGATGGCGGCGAGCGCGTCGATGCGGCCCTGCTTTTCGACGGGCAGCACAACGGCATCGGCGATCTCGGGAAGCGCGCGAAGGTTGGCTTCGAGGTCGCCGAGTTCGATGCGGTAGCCGTTGACCATCACCTGGCTGTCCATGCGGCCCTCGAAAAAAATCTGCCCCTCGCGCTCGCGGCCCCAGTCGCCGGTGCGGTAGGCGCGCGCGCCGTCGAGGGTGAAGAACGCTTGCGCCGTAAGGTCGTCGCGCCCGAGATAGCCGGGGCTGACATTCGGGCCGGCGATGACGATTTGCCCACGCTCGCCGGCGGGCACGCGCTCGCCATTTTCGCCGAGAATGAGGACGCGCGTGCCGGGCATCTGCGCGCCGACAGGGAGCGGCGACCACTTTTTCAAAACCTCGCGCGTGATGCGCACGGAGGTTGTGTCCACGGTCGCCTCGGTCGGGCCGTAGGTGTTCCAGACCTCGGCCTGCGGGAAGCGTTCGAGCAGTTGCGACGCGGTTTCCGGCGCGAGCGTTTCGCCGCAAAACAGGAACCGCCGCAGGTTCGGGAGCATCGGCTCGGCGAAGGTGCGCTCGATTATGCACATCTGCGCGAAGGACGGCGTGGAAACCCACGTCGTCAGGCCGGAGATGCGGAAGGCGGCGTAGAGTTCCTTCAGATTGGCGACGTGATTTTTCGTGATGCTGAACAGCGTGCCGCCGGTGGCGAGGCTCGCGTAGAGGTCCATGACCGAGAGGTCGAAGGAGAACGGAGCCTGGTTGAGAAAGGTCTCCTCGCCGGTGAGGAAGTTTTGCTCGGCGAGCATCCACGAGACGAAGTGGCGGAGGTTCGCGTGGGTGATGATGACGCCCTTTGGCTCGCCGGTGCTGCCGCTGGTGAAGAGGATGTAAAACGGATCGTCGCCCGCGCCGTGGCGCCGCCGGCTGGGGAGACCCTCGGCCACGATGCCATCCACGCGCGCGGGCGTGAGGATGAGAGCCGCGCCAGCATTCGCGATGATGCGCTCGACGCGCTGCGCGGGGATCGAGATGTCGATCGGCACGTAGGGCCGGCCGGATTTCACCGCGCCGAGAAAGGCGACGAGCATCTCCGGCTCCTTGTGCCCATGCACGGCGACGGGCGCGCGGCTGTCGCACAGTTCCGCATCGAGCCACGCGGCCACGGCATCGGAGCGGGTGAGCAGTTCGCCGTAGGTGAGCACGCGTCCGTCGCTGATGTGCGCGGGCTGGTCCGGCGTGAGGTGGCCCCAGCGGTCGATTTGTTCGAGCAGATGCACGCGCTAAAACTCCTGATAGACGAAGGGCGGCGTCGAGAAATCCCCGCGCCCGTAGATGGCGAGCAGCCCGGCGATGACCGCCAGATAGTAGAGCGCGAGCAGCGCGGTGCGCGTGCGCGGATGGGCTTCCAGCCAGGCTTGGACGGTCTTCACGCGGCGAGGCGGGCGAGCACGTCGGCCACGATTTTGCGCGGGGTGGCCCATGCCTCGCGGTCGAATTCGGCGGGCGAAACTTCGACGCCGAGCTCCTGCCCGATGGCGACGATGAGCTGCACGGTTTTCATCGAGTCGAGGACTTGCAGGTCGAAGAGTGCGAGGTCGGGGTTCGCGCGCACCTCATCGGTTTCGGCGACTTCGGCGAGGACGGTGAGGATTTTTTCGGTGGTTTCGGCGGTGGTCATGGGGTGGGCAGGCGGTCGTGGAAAAAGTCGTCGAGCGTCTGGTTGTAATACACCCAGCCCTTTGCGCCAAGGTGGTCGAGGTTGTCGTAGAAAAAATTCGGGTCCTCCTCGTGCTGGCCGTAATAGACGAGCGGCACGCGGTACTGGGCGGTGAGTTCCGTGAGCCGCGCGAGGAAGGCGTGGCGGGCCTCGGCGGAGACGCCGGTCGCTTCGAGGTCGAAGCCGTGAACGGGCATGCTCAGCAGCAGCGGCTTCGCGCCGAGTTCGCGCAGCGCGCGCAGCAGCAGCTCACAGTCGCTCCATTCGTCGGCGTGGGCGAGGGTCTGGAGAAAAGCCTTGTCGCGCGAACCATGCGGGCGCTTCACCAGCGCGGGCGCGGGCGATTTTTTCGCCTTCGCGCGCATCGCTTTCGCGATGGCATCGGCGCGTTTGAAGGTCTCGTCCCAGTTCAGCTTTTTCACGCCGGGATGCTGCGCCGCGTCCTCCTTGATCCGCGCATCCACGATGTGCAGCGCGGCCTCGACGTGATCCTGCGCGCGGTTGATCCACGCGAGCACTTTGCCGAGCGGCAAAATCGCCGCATAAAAAGCGCGGTCGAGCGCCGTGTCCCGCGCGAGCCGCGCGAGGCCGAAGTGCAGCACCCAGTTGTCCTCGATGGTCTTCGGATACTCCAGCATGCGGCGCGCGGCGTCGCGGCGGAGGTCGTGGCTGAGCGCGGTGGAAAAGGCGATTTCCGTCGCCTGCAGGTCGGAGAAATTTCCCGCGTAGTAACCGGGATCGACCGACTCGGCGAAGTAGGAACTCGGCGAAATCGAGATCGCCACTTTGCGCCCGCGCAACTCGGGCCCGATGGACGCGAGCTTTTGCAGCACCGCCAGCGCGGTGGTGCCGGGCTTGCCCACGGCGAAGACGCGGAAGCCGGTCGGGTAGTCGTAGAAAAACTCGCTGGCCTTGTTCGGGATTTCTTTCACCAGCTCAGAGCTGCCGTAGAGCAGCAGCAGGTCATCCTCGGCAAAGGCCGCCTTTTGCAGCGCCACGCCCTGCAGCTTCGCATCGGAGAAATCGGTCGCGAGTTCATGCACGTAGCGATGCTCGGTGCGCTGGCACCACGCCAGCCCAGCGGCGAGCGCCGCGCCCGCGGTGAGGAGCGCGGCGAGAGCGGCGGTGAGGTGCGAACGGCTGGCGGTTGGGCCTGGGGTCAAGGGGTGCGAATGGCTTGCGCAGATCGAAGCGTAAGCGGCATCCGATGACAACCTGCTGAGCAAGCTTCTGTTGGGCCGCTTTTACAGCCGCGAGATCAGCAGCTCGCGCTGGAAGATCAGCTCCTTCGGCAGTCGGTCATGCAGGGTGAGGAAAAGCTCGGTCTGCGAGATGAGTTCGCGCTGCCATTCGGCGGCGTCGATGCGCATGCACTGCTGGAATTGCTCGCGCGCGTAGTCCATGCCCGTCCAGTCGAACTCGCTGTAGCGCGGCATCCAGCCGATTTGCGTTTCGCTGGCGCGGGCGCGGCCGCGGGTGCGGTCGATGACCCATTTGAGCACGCGAAAATTTTCGCCAAAACCGGGCCAGAGGAATTTGTCGGACGCATCCTTGCGGAACCAGTTCACATGGAAGATGCGCGGCGGGTCGGTGAGATCGCGGCGGATGCCGAGCCAGTGGTTCAGGTAGTCGCCCATGTTGTAGCCGCAGAAGGGGAGCATCGCCATCGGGTCGCGCCGCACCTGGCCGATGGTGCCGGCGGCGGCGGCGGTCATCTCGCTGCCCATGGTCGCGCCGAGATAGACGCCGTGGATCCAATTGAAGGACTGGAAAATGAGCGGCATCGTCGTGGCGCGGCGTCCGCCGAAAATGATCGCGCTGAGCGGCACGCCCTGCGGGTCATTGGCCTCGGCGGCGAGGGCGGGGTTGTTCTGCATCGGCGCGGTGAAGCGCGAGTTCGGGTGCGCGGCTTTTTCGCCGGACTCGGGAGTCCACGGCTGGCCTTTCCAGTCGAGCAGCCCAGCGGGCGGCGGATCGTCGTGGCCTTCCCACCACACGCCGCCGTCGGGCGTGAGCGCGACGTTGGTGTAAATGGTGTCGCGCGCAATGGTGTCCATCGCGTTGGGGTTGGACTTGCGGTTCGTGCCCGGCGCGACGCCGAAATATCCGGCCTCGGGATTGATCGCATAGAGCTTTCCATCCGCGCCCGGTTTCATCCACGCGATGTCGTCGCCGATGGTGGTGATCTTCCAGCCGGGGAAAGCGGCGGGCGGGATGAGCATGGCGAAGTTCGTCTTGCCGCACGAGCTGGGGAAGGCCGCGGCGACGTAGGTCTTTTCGCCCGCCGGCGACTCGACGCAGAGGATGAGCATGTGCTCCGCCATCCAGCCCTGCTCGCGCCCCAGGTAGCTGCCGACGCGGAGGGCGAGGCATTTTTTGCCGAGCAGCACATTGCCGCCGTAGCCGGAGCCGACGGAAATGATCGCATTGTCCTGCGGAAAGTGCGCGATGAAGCGCCGGTCGGGATGGCAGTCGAGGACGCTGTGGACGCCGCGGTTGAAATCGTCGCTCGCGCCGAGCTGCTCGAGCGCGATCTTTCCCATGCGCGACATGATGCGCATGTTCAGCACGACGTAGATCGAGTCGGTGATTTCGACGCCGACCTTCGTCAGCGGCGAGCCGGGCGGGCCCATGAGATACGGGACGACATACATCGTGCGGCCGGCCATCGCACCTTTGAGCATGGCGTAAAGTTTCTCGTACATCTCGCGCGGCGCGGCCCAGTTGTTCGTCGGGCCGGCCTGGTCTTTGGCGGGCGTGCAGATGAAAGTGCATTGCTCGACGCGGGCCACGTCGTTCGGGTTTGAGCGGTGGTAGTAGCAGCCGGGAAGCTTGTCCTGATTGAGCTTGGTGAGCACGCCCTGCGCGACCGCTTCGGCGAGCAGGAATTCCTTTTCGCCGACCGAGCCATCGACCCAGAAAACGCGGTCGGGCGCGGCAAGGGCGCGGATTTTTTCGACCCACGCCGTAAGCGTAGCATTGGCGGGCGCGACCGTCCCGAAAGTGTGAGTAGCCATAAGGCGGCGAGCATCGCGCAAGACGCGCGGCGAAGGCAAGGCGTGGGGTGCGCCGCATCTTGCGCATATCAGCGCGGCGATTACCCACTCCACGTTTGCAGCCCGCGAGGAAAACAGCTACTTCCTCCGCGCGATGTTTTTCGAGAACCGCTACCGCGACAATGAACCCATCACCCGCATCGGGTCGCTGCGCGTCTTCGGCACTACGATCATGGTCGCGGCGCTGGTCGTCGGGCTGATCGCTTCGGCGATTTTCGGCGGCCTCACCGCGACCGCGATGTTTGCGTTCAGCCCCGAGCTGTTTTGGAAACACGGGCAGGTCTGGCGCGCGCTGACTTACCTCATCGTCGGCGAGGCGAATTTCTTCACGCTCTTCAGCCTGCTCTTCATCTACAGCTTCGGGCGCGACTGCGAACAGGAGCTGGGCCGCCGGCGTTACTTCGGCTTTCTGGCGCTGCTCGTGGCGGTGCCCGCCGTCGTGGCCACGTTGCTGTGGCTCGTCGGTTTCGGCGGTGTCGTCGCGGGTTCGCTGCACCTTTCCATCGGCCTCGTCATCGCCTTTGCCACGATCTATCCGAATGTCGAATGGTGGAACGTCCTGCCGATGAAATATGTGGCCGTCGGCTGCATGTTTCTCGCCGCCATCGGCGACCTGCGCGAAGGCAACCAGATCGGCCTCGCCGCTACGCTGGCGACGTGCGCGGCTTCCTTCGGCTACATCCGCGCGATGCGCTCCGGCGCGTGGGACGGTTTCTCGCTGCGCGCGATGTTTCGGCCCAAGCCGAAGTTCCGCGTGCTCCCGCCGCCCACCGAGCGGCGCGCGCCGGAGGAAGATCGCACGATGAACGATATGGACACGCTGCTCGACAAGATCGCGAAATCCGGCATGGCCAGCCTCACGGCGAAAGAGCGCGCGCGGCTGGAGGCGGCGCGGGCGGAGCTGCTGAAAAAGGACCGGCGGTGAGCGGGGTCGCGCTGAGCGTGGTCATTCCGTGCTGGCGCGATGCGGCGGCGCTGGCCCGCGTGCTGGCGATGCTGCAGCCGCTCCCGGACGTGCATGAAGTCATTGTCGCCGACGCCACCGAGACCGACGAATGCCGCGCCCTCGCCCGCGCCGCCGGCTGCGCCGTGGCGCACTGCCCGCGGCCCAGCCGCGGCGCGCAGATGAACGCCGGCGCGGCGCTCGCCCGCGGCGACGTGCTGCTTTTCCACCACGCCGACAGCGCGCTGACCGCCGCGCATGTCGCGCAGCTCCACGCCGCGATGACCGACCCCGCGCTCATCGGCGGCGGCTACTACCGGCACTTCGACGCGCGGCATCCGCACCTCCGCTGGCTGGAGAAATGGGCGCGGCGGCTGAACGACTTCGGCGGCACGATCTTCGGCGACCAGTCGGTCTTCGTGCGGCGCGCGCATTTTGAAACGCTGGGCGGGTTCGCCGACATCCCGCTCATGGAAGACGTGGAGTTTTCCCGCCGCCTCCGCCGCTCCGGCCGCACGCGTCTGCTCGATCCGCCGATGCAATCCTCCGCCCGCCGTTTCACCCGCCGCGGCCCGTGGCGCACCACGCTCACGAATGGCGCGCTGCTCGCCGCCTACCACTGCGGCGTCGCGCCCGCCCGCCTGCACCGCATCTACTACGCGGCGCGGTGAAAACCCATCACGCCCGCAGCGCGGCGAGCGCGGCGTCGAGCGTGGCGCAGTCGGTGATGGAGTGGCACGGCGTGCCTTTGCGGATGCGGTTGAGCAGGCCGGCGAGCACGCCGCCGGGGCCGAGTTCGAGGAAGAGATCGCAGCCCGCTTCATCGACCAGATATTCGATCGTCTCCGACCAGCGCACCGTGCCCGTGACCTGATCCTGCAAGGACGCACGCACCTCCTCCGGCTCGCGTACGGGCGAGGCATCGACGTTGCAGATGACGGGAAACCGCGGCGTGGCGAGCGTGGTTTTTTGCAGCTCCTCGCCGAGTTGGAGAAAGACGGAGTTCATCAGCCGCGAGTGGTACGCGCCGGCGACGTTGAGCGTTTTCGCCAGCCGGATGCCGTGCTCTTTCGCCAGCGAAACGGCGAGCGCCACCTTCGAGCTTTCGCCAGAGATGACGACCTGGCCGGGGCTGTTGAGATTCGCCACGTCCACGTCCGTCTCGGCGGCGAGCGCGCGCACGGCGCTTTCATCCGCGCCGATCATCGCGGCCATGCCGCCGCTGTTTTGCTCGCAGGCTTCCTGCATAAAAAGGCCGCGCTGGGCGACGAGGCGCAGGCCGGTTTCAAAGTCGAAAGTGCCCGCCGCGGCGTGCGCGGTGAACTCGCCGAGCGACAGCCCGGCGGCGGCGTGAATGGGAAATTCGCCGATCTCCGCGCGCAGCGCCGCGAGGCAGGCGAGCCCGTGGACGAAGAGCGCGGGCTGGCAGTTTTTCGTCTGCGTCAGCTCCTCGTCCGGGCCGGTGAAGGCGATGGCGCTGAGCGGCCGCCCGAGGATTTCATCGGCGCGGGCAAAAAGCGCGGCGGCGGCGGGATATTTTTCGATGAGATCCAGGCCCATGCCCACGGTCTGGGCGCCCTGGCCAGCGAAGAGGATGGCAATGCGTTGGTCTTTCATAATTTGGTTCCGAGGGAAATGAGGCGCGCGGCGCGGGTGGCGGCGCGTTCGAGAAATTCTGCGCCGCGGCTCATCGCGGCGTCGAGCGTCACGGGCTCGTCGATGATGCCGGCGGTCGCGTCAAAAAGGGAATCCACGGCGGAGTTTTGCGCGACGGAGCCGGCGAAGGCGAGCACGGGTTTGCCATGTTTGCGAGCCAGCGCGGCGACGCCCGCCGGGCCTTTGCCTTCCAGCGTCTGTCCGTCGATGCGGCCCTCGCCGGTGATGACCAGGTCGCTCGTGGCGATGCGCTCCTCCAGCCGCAGCGTCTCGGCCACGAGGTCGAAACCGGAGCACACTTTCGCGCCGCAAAAACTCATCAGCCCAAACGCGATCCCGCCCGCCGCGCCCGCGCCCGGCGTGTCGCGGAAATCGCAGCCGAGGTCGGTGGTCACGGCGTCGGCCAGCGCGCTCAGCCCCGCCTCCAGCACGACGATGTCCATTTCGCCCGCGCCTTTCTGCGGGCTGAAAACGTGCGCCGTGCCGCGCGCGCCGAGCAGCGGATTCTGCACGTCGCACGCGGCGATGATTTCTGGCAGCTCGATGGCAGAGTCCGCCTGGATGCGGGTGATCGCGATGAACTTGTCGGGATGCAGTTCCAGTTCTTCGCCGTCGCTCGTGAGAAATTCGTAGCCGAGCGCCGCGGCCATGCCCACGCCCCCATCGGTGGTGGCGCTACCCCCGAGACCGACGAGGATTTTCGGAGCGTCCTCGCCTCTGTGGATCGGCGCGGCCGACGACGGTGGATCTATGCCGCCGTCGTGGCGGGACCATGGCGTCGCCGCCGTACGATCGTTTCATCCCTGCTCATCGTCATCTATCTCGCGATCCCG
>JANXWQ010000657.1 GCA_025351065.1 Chthoniobacter sp.
CGCTACGCCGACACCATCGGCGGCGAAAAAAACGCGAAGAAAATGGACTACCGCTACCCCTACGCGTGGACCTATCGCGACTACGTCATCAAGGCCTTCAACGACGACAAGCCCTACGACCAGTTCATCACCGAGCAGCTCGCCGCCGACAAACTCCCCGACATCAAACCCGACGACGTCCGCATGGCCGCGCTCGGCTTTCTCACCGTCGGCGAGCGTTTCCAAAATCAGAACGATGTCATCAACGACCGCATCGACACGGTGACCAAAGGTTTCCTCGGCCTGACCGTCGCCTGCGCGCGCTGCCACGACCACAAGTTCGACCCGATTCCCACGAAGGATTACTACGCGCTGCACGGCGTCTTCGCGAGCACGGTGGAGCCCGCGGAGAAGCCAGTGATCGCCATGCCTTCGGCGGAAAAGTCCGCGGACTTCCAAAAGAAGTTCACCGAGATCGAGGCGGAAAACAGGGCCATCTACTACCGCGTCATCGGCGAGGAGACGGCGAAGTTTCGCGCGAATCCCGGGCCGTACCTGATGGCGGCCCGCCGCAAAAACGCCAAGGCGAGCGAGGAAGAACTGAAGGCGCGCATCGCGCTGATCGCCAAACACAAACTCGATCCGCAGCTCTTGCAGGAAGTGGCGCGCACCGTGCGCCCGAACGATCCGGTCGGAGCACCGTTCAAGATGTTCATGGAACTGGAGTCGTCGGACTTCCCTGAGAAAGCCGCGGGCGTCATCGCCGAGATGGCGGGCGGCAAAGGCCGAGTGAAGAATCTGAATCCGCTCGTGGCCGCGGCGTTCAAGGATGCGAAGCCGCAGTCGCTGGAGGACGTGGCGGCGATTTACGCGAAAATTTTCGCCGACGCGGAGACGAAAGCGAAGGACTACCTCAAAGCCGCAGGCGAGGCGCAGGCGCTGCCCGTGCCCGGCTTCGACGCGGCGCTCGCCCAACTCGTGGAGATGCCCTTTCACATCGACGCCGGCGGCGCGCTCGACACCGAGCATCTGCGCGACGCCATCGCGCGCTGGCCGCAGCAGATGACCAATCGCGCGCGTTTCGCCTTCGCGAAAATCAACGAACTCCAGCTCACCAACGCCGGTGCGCCCGTCCGCGCGATGGTGCTTGCCGACCTGCCAAAGCCGCGGGACTCCGCCGTCTTCATCCGCGGCCAGGCCGAGACGAAGGGCGAAGTCGTTCCGCGCCGCTTTCTCGAAGTGCTCTCGCCCGAGGGCCAGGCCGCGCCTTTTTCCAAGACCGACAGCGGCCGGCTCGACCTCGCGCACTGCATCGCCAGCAAAGCGAACCCGCTCACCGCGCGCGTCGTCGTCAACCGCGTGTGGATGCACCATTTCGGCGAGGGCTTTGTCCGCACGCCGGATGATCTCGGCACGCAAAGCGAACCGCCGACGCATCCCGAGCTGCTCGACTACCTCGCGTCCTACTTCATGGAAAACGGCTGGTCGCTGAAAAAACTGCACCGCGTCATCATGCTCTCGCGCGTCTATCAGGAGAGCAGCGACACGAACAAACAGTACGAGCAGATCGACTCACAAAACCGCCTGCTCTGGCGCGCGAATATCCGCCGGCTCGACTTCGAGGCCATGCGCGATTCGCTCCTCGTTTTCAGCGGAAAACTCGACCGCACCCTCGGCGGCCAGCCCGTGAATCTCACCGACGAACCCTACAGCTACCGCCGCTCCGTCTATGGCTACATCGACCGCGGCAACCTGCCCGAGCTGATGCAGAGCTTCGACTTCAGCGACCCCGACATGCCCAACAGCAAGCGCGCCACGACCATCGTCCCGCAGCAGGCGCTCTTCCTGATGAACAGCCCGATGGCCGTGGATGTGGCCCGCCGCATCATCGCCCGCCGCGAAGTCTCCGGCGCGAGCGACGACCTCGCGCGCGTCATCGCGCTCTACCGCGTGATCTTCCAGCGCAACCCGCGCCCGCCCGAAATCCAGATGGCCATGCAGTTCGTCGGCGGCGAAATGAAAGCGCAGCCGGGGCTCGCCGCGCCCGCCGATCCAAAGCTCAATGCGAAGCTCATCGCCAAGCGCGGCGAGATGAAAAAGAACGGCTACAAGGACGGGACGAAGGCCATCCAGAACGAAGGCGAAATCGTCGAGCGCAAGCCGCTGACGCCGTGGGAAACTTACGCGCAGGCGCTGCTCTTCTCGAACGAAGCGGCCTACGTGAACTGAGCCGCCGCGCGGGATGAGGACGGGATTGACGGGACGGACAGGATTTCCAAAGGTGAAGCCGCCCGGCATGACGGCTGCGGCCCGCCCTTTTCACCCGCACGATGCGCCGCTATCTCGAAATCTACTGGCTGATGATCCGCAATTCGCTGATCCGGGAGATGAGTTTCAAGGCGAACTTTTTGCTCTGGATGCTGGTCGAGTTTCTATGGTTCGCGGGGCAGATGATTTTCCTCGAGGTGCTTTACGGGCATGTGGACAGCATCGGCGGCTGGTCGAAATGGGAGTGCGTGCTGCTGGTCGGCACGCACCAGATCATCGCGCAGGTTTTCCAGGCGTTCTTTTATGTGAACCTCGCGGAGCTGCCCGACCTCATCCGCACGGGGCGGCTCGATCTCATGCTGCTGCTGCCGGTGGATGCGCAGTTTGCGGTGAGCACGCGGAAATTTGGCATGGACAATATCGTGAACGCGCTGGTCGGCGTGGCCATCGTGGGGCTGTCGCTGTTCAAGCTCGGCGTGGTGCCGGGCGCGCGGCAGGTGGTGCTGTTCGTGGCGTGCCTGCCGTTCGGGGTGGCGGTGCATTACGCGATTTTGTTCGGGCTGGCGACGGCGGCGTTCTGGATCGTGCGGGCGCAGGGGCTCATCTACGGCTACTTCAATGTGTTCAACGTGGCGCGCTACCCGGACTCGATTTTCCGCGGCGTTTTCAAAGTCATCTTCAGCTACTTCATTCCCGTCATCATCGTGGCGAATGTGCCGGCGCGGGTGCTGGCGCGGGCGCTGGAATCGCCGTGGAGCGGGCTGGCGCAGCTCGCCGGGGCGGCGCTGTTCATCGTCGCGGCGACGCGGGGCTTCTGGCTGTTTGCCCTGCGGCGCTACTCGTCGGCCAGCTCGTGAAAAAGGCCCGTTTTTGCCCCCGGTGAAAGGCGCGAAAAAAGGCGGCATTTGGCCTTGCACCGCCCACCGATAGCCCGTAGATAACGCGCCTCAATTTTCCCGTAACGCCAGAAACCGCCTCTCTCCCCCAGCCCTTTTTTATGGCCAAAGCCAAACCAGCGAAAAAAGCGAAGCCCGCCGCCAAAGCGAAAAAGCCCGCGCCCGCGAAACCCGCGAAAAAGGCCGGGGCGGCGAAAAGCGCAAAGCCCCTGAAGGGCGCTGGCAAGCCTGCGGCGAAAAAAGCGCAGCCGGTGAAAGCAGTGAAGGCCAAGGCCAAACCCGCCGCCAAACCCGCGCCAGCGCGCTCCATTTTGAAACTCAAACTCAAACCCAAAGCTGCGAAGCCGGCCAAACCCGCTCTCGCCAAACCTGCCGCCCCGAAGAGCACCAACGGCGCAACGGCGCCGAAACCCGCCGCGCCCAAGATCAAAGTGAAACTCACGCCTTTCCTCGAAAAGCAAAAGGATCGCCTGCTCCAGCTTCGCGACGACCTGCTCGACGCCATGGCCGGCGTGGCGAAAGACAACCTCCGCGCCCGCGCCGAGGGCAGCGAGGCCAGCGCCTTTGGCATGCACCAGGCCGATGCCGGGAGCGATGCCTACGACCGCGACTTCGCGCTCAGCCTCCTCTCGCAGGAGCAGGACGCGCTTTACGAAATCGAGGAGGCTCTCAAGCGGCTCGACGGCGGCACCTACGGCATCTGCGAGGTGAGCAACAAGCCCATCGCCCACGCCCGGCTCGAGGCGCTCCCCTTTGCGCGCCTCACCGTCGAGTGCCAGTCGCAGATTGAAAAAATGGGCAAGGTTTCCCGCGCCCGCGTCCCCGTCACCTCCCTCTTCGGCCTGACCGACGAAGAACCCGGAGAAACCGAAGAAGAAGAACCGGTCACAGAAACCAAGGAATAACAACTCATCATGGCCCGCGATTTCATCATCCTCGAATGCACCGAAGCGAAAGCCGAGGGCAAGCCCGTCTCGCGCTACATCTCCACGCGCAACAAAAAGAGCCTCAACACGCCCAGCCGGCTCGAAAAGAAAAAGTACAACCCGAACCTGAAGCGCCACACCCTTCACCGCGAAACCAAGTAACGACCTATGCAGCCCAAGACTCCGCAACGCCGCACGAATTTCCGCAAGGCCAACCGCTCGATGCCGCGCCGCCGCATCGACACCGCGCTCGAAGCCCTCGACTACAAGAACCCGGAAATCCTCAAAAAGTACGTCACCGAGAGCGGCAAAATCCTCGCCCGCCGCCTCACCGGCCTGCCCGCGCACTTCCACCGCAAAGTCACCCGCGAGATCAAGCGCGCCCGCGCCTGCCTGCTCATGCGCTGACGCGAAGATCGCCCGCTGTTTTTTCATAAAGGACGCGCCCAACCGGCGCGTCCTTTTTTGTGTCACGACGACGCCAATGATCCACCACCTCCACGAGCGGAGGATTCATCCAGCGAGGGGCCGCAGGACTTCACGCCAGATCCTCCGGCTGCCACGCCCGTCTCATGGCTTGTCCCGCACCAAGGAGGGAGAGGCTTTCACCTCGCCCGGCGTTCTCTCATCCACCGTCGCCTTCGTCAGCCCATGCTCAAAAACCACCGTCCCGTGGTAGCCGTCCGGCGTTTCATACGAGATCACGTTGGCCTTCACCGCCTTCCACGAAAAATCCCGCTCCCCCGAACTCCTGCCCCCCGCTTCAAACTTGAAATGGTGGCCCAGCCAAATCCACTTCGTCCCCACCAGCCGCCGCTCAAAATCCGCCGCCGCCGCCGTCGCCGCGACCGTCGTCTCGCCATTGGCTATGATCTTCGACGCCACCTGCGGCTCTCCCGTCACCACCTTTGCCGTCATCGAGGTATTCAGGTCCGCAAACTTGCCTTTCACCCCATTGATCGAGATTTCCGTATCCGGCCGCACCCGGTAAGTCTGAAGCTTGCCCTTCACCGAAAGCGTCACGCTCGGCACCTTGGGGTCGATGGCCGAGAGGTCGCCTTCCGCATTTTCGGCAAACGCGGCCACCGCAGAGAGCAGGAGGAAAAGAAATGTTTTCATAAGGGATGAAGTCATTGATTTTATCGAGCGGCGGCCTACGCGGTAAAGGTGATCTTGCTGCTCTCCGGCCCATTGCCCCGGCTGTTGCGGCCCACCACCCAGAGCATGTAAGTCACGCCCACCGTCAGCGGCGAAAAATCCGCGACCCCCACCACCTCCGTCGTCGAAACCCCCGCCTGCTCCGCTGCGCCGCCCGCCGGCTGGCGGAAAGCGATGAGCGAAGTCGCGTGCGCGGGCAGCGCGGGGATCGTCAGCTCGCGCGTCGCCGGGTTAAAGGTCGCCGTCCCCGGCGCATCCGGCAGCGGCTGCGGCTGCGCATCGCCGGGCAGGCGGCGCGGCTGGTCGCCGATGCGCGCCAGCTCCGGCGTGAAATCCCCCGCATCGCTCGCCGAGCAGTAGTGGAAACGCACCCGCATATTCGCCGCCAGCAGCGCATCGCGCTTCGTATCCTTGTCCGCGATCAGCGTGGAAAGCGCCCCGCCCTCGGCAATCACGCG
>JANXWQ010000011.1 GCA_025351065.1 Chthoniobacter sp.
CGTCGAGCCGCGCGTGGTTCAGCTCAGAGACGGTGTCGTAAAAGCGCCGCTCGCGTTCGCGCGTCATCGCCTCCGGGCTGCGTAGATGCAGGATCGCGTCGCCTTTCCCGCGGAACGGCACGCCCTGATACGACGTGGGCAGAAACCCGCTCGACCACAGCGTGCTCCCACCGCGCGGCCCGCGCGGCCCGCTTTGCAGCACGACGAAACCCGGCAGATCGCGCGACTCGCTGCCCAGCCCGTAGATCGACCACGCACCAAACGCGGGCCGCCCCGGCGCTTGAAAACCCGTGTTCATAAACAGCTTCGCCGGCGCGTGGTTGAAGACGTCCGTCTTAATCCCGCGCACCCAGCACACCTCGTCGGCGATCTCGCGGTGATGCGGAAAAAGCTCGCTCAGCGTCATGCCGCACTGCCCCGCGGGCGCGAACTTTCGCATCGAGCCGAGCAGCGTTTCGTTGCCTTTGAGAAAGGCGAAGCGCTTGCCTTCCATCATGCTTTTCGGCGGCGGCTGGCCCTGGAGTTCGCGCAGCTTCGGCTTGTCCTCGAAAAGGTCGAGCTGGCTCGGCCCGCCGGCCATGAACAGGTAGATCACCCGCTTCGCCTTCGGCGCAAAATGCGGCGCGCGTTGGGTTCATCGGATGCGCCGGATCAATGACCGGCCCGCCCGCGCCGAGACCGTCCGCGTTCAGCAATTCATTCAGCGCGATGGCCCCGAGGCCGACGCCGCAACGTCCGAAAAAATGGCGGCGCGTGATTTCGTGGAGGTGATGTTCAGACGTCATCACGCAGGCGATGTCGGCACTGGCGTCCAAGTCTGCGGCTGTCGCTTAAAATTTGGATCGGCGATGCGCACTCGCGCGAAGAAGCCGCGCGGCCAGCCACGTTTGGTGTTGCTAAACTTTTTGGGCGGACGCGCGACCGTTGGATCGTTGCTGGTTTTGGACTTGGCTTTGGGCATGAAAATGGATGCATGGCTGATACCAGCATTCCTACTCCCGGGTGATGAAATTGTCCGTGTTGAAAAGCGTGCGGGCGACGGCGGTGAGCGCGGAGGCTTCCGCGGGCGCGGGGTTTCGCGCGAGGGTGGGGGAGAGGAGTTTTTTTGCGGCCCTCGGCGTCGGCGGTGAAGTCGGCGAGCTGCGCGGCGTGGTAGCGGCGCAGGATGGCGAGTTCCTTTTCGCCCGGATCGCGGCAGAGGCAGAGGGCGAAGGCGCGGCGGATGCGGGCGTCGGCGTCGACGGCGGGGACTTCGCGGAGAACGCGGACGGCAAGGCCCTGGGCGAGTTCGGTGAAGGCGGGATCGTTCGCGACGGTCAGCGCCTGGAGCGGCGTGTCGGAGCGCGGGCGGCGGGTGCAGACGGTCTGGAAATCCGGCGCGTCGAACGTGCCGAAAAGCGGATACGGCGCGCTCCGGTAATACATGGTGTAGAGCGCGCGGCGAAAGCGGTTTGGGCCGGTGTCGGCGGTCCATTTTTTCCCGGTCTGGGTGAAGGAATACACGCCGTCGGGCTGTGGTGGATGCACGCTCGGGCCGCCGATGGTTTCGTCCAGCAGACCGCTGGCCGAGAGCGCGGCGTCGCGCACGATCTCGGCTTCCACACGCACGCGCTCCTGCCGCGCGAGCCATAGATTTCGCGGGTCTTTCTCCGCCAAGTCGGGCCGCGCTTTCGACGCCTGCCGGTAGGTCGCGCTCGTCACGATGAGCCGGTGCATCGCCTTCATCGACCAGGCCTGCCGGATGAATTCGCGCCCGAGCCAGTCCAGCAATTCCGGGTGCGTGGGCGCGGCGCCCTGCGTGCCGAAATCCTCATCCGTCTCCACGATCCCGCGACCAAAATAGCGCATCCACACGCGGTTCATCGTCACGCGCGGCGTGAGCGGATTCTCCGCGCTCACGAGCCAGCGCGCGAGATCGAGGCGGTTGTGAAATTCGGTATTCGGATTGCGGAATGTGGAGTTCACCGCGGCTATGACACCGGGTTGGAGTGGCCCGGCTTTCTGATCGGGCCGCGTGTAGTCGCCGCGTTGGAGGAGGAAAGTCGGGCGCGGTTTGGCGAGGTCTTGCATGACCATGAGATCGACGACCTGCCCATCCACGGGATGCGGCTTCTCCGCTTTTTCCTTCGGCACCGCTTTCTCGAATGCCGCCTTCACCATCTTCCGCTGCTCTTCGCTGCGCACCGCGGCGGCGAGCTTCAGTGCCATCGTGTAGGCATCCGTCGGCTGCTGAT
>JANXWQ010000163.1 GCA_025351065.1 Chthoniobacter sp.
CGAAACCTGCCGCGAAGAAAACGCTGCTCGCCACCTTCGCGCAGATGGACGCGGCGGCGGACACCGTGTCGGCGATCATCGCGGCGAAGATCATCCCCTGCACGCTGGAGTTCCTCGACCGCATCACGATCCGGTGCGTCGAGGACTTCGCGAAGATCGGCCTGCCGCTCGACGCCGAGGCCATCCTGCTCATGGAGACCGACGGCCACCCCGCCGTCGTCGAGGAGCAGGCGCGCGAAATGGAGCGCATCGCTCGCGTTTGCGGTGCCGTCACCGTGCAGGTCGCTGCCACCGCCGAGGAAGCCGCGAAGCTCTCGACCGCGCGCCGCTCCGCCTTCTCCGCCCTCGCCCGCGTCGCCCCCACCACCATCCTCGAAGACGCCACCGTTCCCCGCAGCGAGCTGACGAAGATGATCCGCTTCATCCAGTCGGTCGGCGCACGCCACCAGCTCCGCATCGGCACCTTTGGCCACATGGGCGACGGCAACCTCCACCCCACCTTTCTCACCGACGAGCGCAACGCCCCCGAAATGGCCCGCGTGGAAACCGCCATGCGTGAAATCTTCGACTACGCCCTCGTCCTCGGCGGCACCATCACCGGCGAGCACGGCGTCGGCCTCGCCAAGAAAACCTTCCTCCCCCAGCAGCTCGGCGATGCCAGCCTCGGGCTCCTGCGCCAGTTGAAAGCCACCCTCGATCCCCAAGGCATCTTCAACCCCGGCAAAATCTTCGACCCGGCGTGAGCCGCGCGGGCGCGGCTGGCCCTTCCCGCAATCTGCCAGGCTGGGAAAAGTACCCGCTTGGCTTTCGGCGGAGACCCGCCACGCCCCCCGCATGCTCACCGCCGCCCTCCTGGCGGTCCTCCCAGCCCTCTCCGCCCTCGCCGGGCCTTTCCTGCCGGGGGAAATTCTCGTGGACGAATGCAATGGCAATAACATCCAGCGCTATAGCGCCACGGGCACGCTGCTCCACGCGGGCTTCAGCCCACGGGCTGCGCGGCAAGGTTGGCCCTGTCGCGTAGCGACAGTTGAAGGCTTTTCAAACGTCGCTACGCGACGGCGCGGCTCTTCACATCATCCGTGGGCTGAAGCCCACGGCTACCATCAAGCGTCCCAATGGGACGCGGCTCACGGCCGGCTTATTTCACACGCTCCGAAAGAGCGGCTGCGCTCCGCGCGCCTTGCCAGTGCGGAGCTTTCAACCGCATGGTCGCACGCACACTTTGTGACGACCCAGCCGCTCCACCTCGCACACCTCGACTACTCGATCCTCCAGCAGTGCATGCACTGCGGGATGTGTCTGCCGACTTGCCCGACGTACGACGAGACGAAGCTGGAGCGGAACAGCCCGCGCGGGCGCATCGCGCTGATGCGGGGCATCGCGGACGGGCAGTTCGGGGTGACGCGGGCGTTTGGGGAGGAGATGTATTTTTGCCTCGGCTGTCTGGCGTGCGAGACGGCGTGCCCGGCAGGCGTGGATTACGCGCGGATGTTTGAGGAGGCGCGGGCGGACATCGAGCACGCGGGAGTTTTGCAAAATGGGCGGCGGGATTTCGTGCGCGCGTTTACGCTGCGCTTCGTCTTCGCGCGGCCGCTGGTGCTGCGGGCGCTGGGGCGGGTGCTGCGGTGGTATCAGGCGAGCGGCGCGGAATGGCTGGTGCGCCGGCTGCGGCTGACGGCCCTGTTGCCGCGCGACCTGCGCGAGTTGGAGCCACTGACGCCGCGGGTGCAGCGGGAGTTTTCGGATGCGCTGATCGGCGGCGTGGAATCGCCGGACGCTCAGCAGCATCGCGTGGGGATGCTGACGGGGTGCGTGCAGGATTTGGTGTATCCGCACGTCAACCGCGACACCGTGGATGTGCTGCTCGCGAACGGTTGCGAAGTGGTGACGCCGGGCGCACAGCACTGCTGCGGCTCGCTGCACGCGCACAACGGGGATCTGCAACTCGCGCGGGAAATGGCGCGGCGGAATATCGACGCGTTCGAGCTGAATGAGGTGGAGGCGATCATCACGAACGCGGCGGGGTGCGGCTCGCATTTGAAAAAATACGGCGAGCTGCTCGCGGATGATCCGCGCTACGCGGCGCGGGCAAAGGTTTGGTCGGCAAAGTTGAAAGACATTCACGAGTGGCTGGTCGAAATCGGGATCACGCCTCCCGCTCCGGAAGGCGGAGCGCCCGCCCCACAGCCGGCCGTGACCTACCACGAAGCGTGTCACCTTTGCCACGGGCAGAAGATCACGCGGGCTCCGCGGCAAGTGCTGGAGCGGGTTCCGGGGCTTCGGCTGGTGGAAATGGCGGAGGCGACGTGGTGCTGCGGGAGCGCGGGGATTTACAACATCACGCAGCCGGAGATGTCGCAGAAACTGCTGGCGCGGAAGCTGGCGAACATCGCGCAGACGGGTGCGGGCGTGGTGGCGTCGGCAAACCCCGGATGCAATGTGCAGCTCGAAGCCGGAGCGCGGGCGCGCGGACTCGCGCTGGAGATTGTGCATCCGGTGACGCTGCTGGCACGGGCGTATCTAAAGGAACAATCTGCGATATGACCGTCGATCTTTTTGGCACACCCGAGCCCGCGCGCGAAGAGCCGCGCGTTTTTTCCGTGAGCGAACTGACGCGGTCGGTGCGGTCGGTGTTGGAGGATGAAATCGGGACGGTGTGGGTGGAGGGCGAGGTGAGCAATTACCGGAAGCAGGCGAGCGGGCATCAGTATTTCACGCTGAAGGATGCGCAGGCGCAGCTCGCGTGCGTGTGGTTTGCGCGCGGCGGCGGGCGGCTGAAGCAGGTGGCGCTGGCCGAGGGCATGCAGGTGCAGGTGCGCGGGGCGCTAACGGTGTACGAGGCGCGCGGGCAGTATCAGCTCAATGTGCAGTTCGTGCAGGCGGGCGGGGCAGGGCTGCTCCAGGCGAAATTCGAGGCGCTGAAGCGGAAGCTGGAGGCGGAGGGTTTGTTTGACCCGGCGGGCAAGCGGACGCTGCCGCCGTTTCCGCAGGTGATCGGCATCGTGACCTCGCCCACGGGCGCGGCGCTGCGCGACATGCTGCACGTCCTCGCGCGCCGCGCGCCGTGGGTGCGTGTGGTGGTGTGCCCGGCGCGGGTGCAGGGCGACGGGGCGGCGGAAGAAATCGCCGCGGGCGTGGCAGCGCTGAACGGGCTGCGCGAGCGACGGGTCGAGGTGGTCGTGGTCGCGCGCGGCGGCGGGAGCGTGGAGGATTTGTGGGCGTTCAATGAGGAGGTCGTGGCGCGGGCCATCGCGGCGTCGGCGCTGCCGGTGGTCTCGGCGGTGGGGCACGAGATTGATTTCACCATCGCCGATTTCGCGGCGGATTTGCGCGCGCCCACGCCGAGCGCCGCGGCGGAACTGATCGCCCCGGACGGCACGGAGCTTTTGCGTCGGCTGGCGCAACTGCGGACGCAGGCGCAGCGGCAGATGATTGTCGCCCTCGGCGCGCACCGCAACCGCGCGGACTTCCTGGCACGCAGCGCATTTTTCCGCGAGCCCGAGAAGCGCCTCGCCGACGCGACCCAGCGCACCGACCTCGCAGCGGAGGCGCTGCACCGCGCCATGCGCGACGAACTCGCCGCCGCGCGCCAGCGCACAACCGCGCTGCTGGCCGCGCTCCGCCAGCACCGCCCGGATCAGCTCCTGGCGATGCGCCGCCAGCATTTCGACGCCGCCAGCGCACAGTTCGGCGCGCGTTTCCAGCACGCGCTCGCCAACCGCCAAACCCATTTCCAAAGGCTGGCCGAAATCCTCCGGCTGCTCGGCCCGGCGGCGACTCTGGCCCGCGGCTACAGCATCACCATGCAGGCTGATGGCACGACCCTCACCTCCGTGGCCCAAGTGACGCCCGGCATGCGCCTGGTGACGTGTCTCCCCGATGGCAAAGTAAAGTCGGTGGCGGAAGACTGACAGTTTCCAGCCCGGCGCGACTGTAGCGGGAAGCTGGCAGCTTCCCCTACAG
>JANXWQ010000174.1 GCA_025351065.1 Chthoniobacter sp.
GACCGTGAATCCCTCGCGCTCCTCACAGTGGCGGACTTATGTTGATCCGTTTGAGTGTCGGTAAAATTCTCTTGCCGCTTAAACCACGTTTTTCCTCGTTCCGAGCGCCTTGCAGACGAAGCTGAACTTCGAGTGGGAGGACTTTTGCAGCGGCATCCGCCCCGGCTGCACATCTTCGCCCGCAGGTGCATTCGGAAGTGCAACTTCGGAACGACGAGAAAACAGAGGCTTGAAGCAGAAGGCTATTCGTGATAGAAAATTCTCCATGAATATTGGGCCAATCGGAAATTGGAACGTGCGTTTCGTCGACGGCAACGTAAAATCACTCAATGATGTGGGCTATGAGATGAGGCCCGAGAAAAACGGCGGAATAACGCATGTATTTTCCCGAGGTGGACGAGAGGTGGCTCGTTACCCCGAGAATACGGTCAAAGAAGTTTCTCAACAGAATGGCTGATAACAGCATTGAACTCTCGTTCCCAAAGTTAAGCGCCAGCGCTTTGGGAGCGCACGCACGAGTTTTGAAACTCCGTTTCCCCCTTACATCCTCCCACCACCGTCCGCGAAAACGAGCGCCCACTTTGTCACCTCGACCATTTTAACGCGCGGCTCGCTTCGGTCGTACACTGGATTCCTCGCGATGGATTTTCGCGGCGAGCCAACTGAGGGGCAGAACGAGCAAGGGGACGGCGGAGGCGGCGAGGAGCATCGCGGAGAGGACGGCGGTCTGGCCGTAGTGGGCGAGATTGTGGAGGCGCGCGAAGACGGGCGTGAGGCCGACGGGCGCGAGCAGCGAGGCGGCGGTGAAATCGAACCACGCCCAGCAAAAAAGCAGAAACACCGCGAGCCAGCGGCGGCGCGTGTCGAGCAGCCAGATGACTTCGCGCGCGCCGGCCAGGCGGGCCAGGTGCAGGGCGGGTGAGCGGCGCGCGGAGTCGAGCAGCCAGCGGAGCGGGACGGCGAGCGGGAGGAGCAAAAGGGTGAGCGCAAGGAGCAGCGGGAGCGGGGTGTCGTAGGCGGCGCGCAGGGGCGGAAGCTGGAAGGCGGTGAGGATGAAAAGGGCGAGGAGCATCGCGCCGAGCAAGCCGGGCGCGGCGAGCAAAGCGGCGCGCACGACCCGTCCGCGCACCACCGCGGGCAGCAGCCATGCGCAGACAGATGCGGCCGCCGCAAACACGAGCGATGCGCCAAGTTCGTTTGCGAGGACGAAGTTTTTCGCAATCACCGGGACGCCGGCGACTGCCTGCGCCGACACGCGCAGCAGCGGCAGGCCGCAGGCCAGCAACGCCGCGACGCACAGGTAGCCCGCGAGCGCGCGACGGGCGATGATGCCGGGCGCTCGTCCGGGGCCGGCTGGCGAAGCCGAAAGCGCGGGCACGCGAAGGACGAATGCCAGCGCCGCGACTTCGACTGCGAGCGGCAGCGCGGCGAGGCGCAGGGATTCGCGGAGCGCCAGGCCGCCGGCCTGCGCGTCGAAGAGCGCGACGGTCCACGTTTTCAAACTCCACAGCGAAGCCAGCTCGAAGTCCGTGAACGCGAGCAGAAACACGATGCCGCCCGCGATCCACGGCGTGCGGCCCGCGCCACGGAGGCGGAAAACCCAGCGCCGCCAGCGCGCGCCCGCGAGCAGCGCGTGGCAGTGTGCCGCTTCCGCGGAAAGCGCGGGCGGGACGAAGTGCGCGATGACCGCGGCGACGGGCGTGAGCTTCAGCGCGAGCGCCGCGGCGTAGAGCGCGGCGATGCCGCCCGGCACCGACATGAGCCGCAGCGCGAGGTGCGAATACGCGTAGCTGACGAGCAGCGCCGGCGTGAGCAGCGGCGCGAGCAGCAGCGCCCAAGCGAGCGCACGCCGCCGCCCGTGCGTGTGCGCGAGCAGGCGGGCGAGCGGCTGCGCGAGGGCGACAGCGAAGCAGGCGATGCCGAGCGCACGGGCGGCAGATTCGGCGGTTTGATGCGCGAGGGTCATGGGGCAAAACCACGACTTGTTTCCGCAATTCCGTCATTTGGAAACATTCCGTAATTCCGTCCAAACTCCGACCGGTTCGGAAAGGACGGAATTACGGAATTTGACCAAATTACGGAATTCGGATGATCGGGATTCGTCGAGCGCCTCATTTCATTTCCTCGCCTTTCAGCCACGCGAGACATTCGTTGCGCGCGGGCAGCAAATCAGTGAGCGGCGAGGCGTGCTGCGCCCATGCTTGCAGCTCGCGCACCTCGGCGGGCACTTGATCCGCAGACACCGGGCCGAGCGGGATCTGGCGCGACTTCGAGCGGGCGAGCGCGAGTTCGGTTTCCGCGGAGAGGAGGAAATCGACGAGTCGCTGCGCGTCGGTTTCGCGCCGGGTGCCGCGGATGATGGCAACGGTATTGGGGATGCAGATGGTCGCGCCGTCGTCGAGCCGCACGGGACGCATGCCCACGGGTTTGCCATCGTCTTTCGCCTCGAAAAAATCGTCGGTGTCGGTGAAGCCCGCGTCGCACGCGCCATCGGCGACGGCGTCCTTCACGGCGGCGTTGCCGTTCAGTTCGCGCACGCCGCGCGCGCGCCAGTCGCGGTGCCAGGAGATGGTTTTTTCCCGGCCCCAGCGCTGCCAGAGCACGGCGTAGTGCGTGAGCGTGGTGCCGTAGAGCGGCTTGGCGATGGCGAAGCGCGACAGATTGCGCGGCGGCTCTGGCGCTTGATCTGCGGGCAGCGCGGTTTTCCGGGTATTGAAAATCTGCACCCGGAGGCGGGCGGCGAAACCGACCCAGTAGCCATCGGCGTCTTTGAAGTTTGCCGGGATGCGCTCCCAGCCCGCGCCGCGATACGGCGTGAGGATGCCCTTTTCCTGCAAGTCGAGCGTGCCGAGGAGTTCGTTGTTCCAGAACACGTCGCAGCGCGGCGCGTTTTTTTCGCGGATGAGGAGTTCGGTGAGACCCAGGGATTTCGTGGCCTCGGTGTCGTAGCGTGCGGCGACGGGGATGCCGGTCTGGCGGGTGAAATCGCGGAGGATGGCTTCGGCGTAGATCGAGTCGTGCGCACAATAGACGGTGAGGCGCGGCGGGCCGCTGCGGTGGAAAAGCCACGCGCCCACGAGTGCAGCGACGACGAGAAGCGGGAGAAGGCGGCGGATCACTTCTCCACTTTCTCCGCCGGCTTTTCCGGGAGCGAGTCGAAGTATTTCTTGATCGCCTGGTGGTAGCCGGGTGGCACCTGCTCCTGCTGGATGGCTTCGCTCACGCCCTGTTTCACGCGCTGCACATTGGTGCGGTACTCTTCGCTGCGCGCGCCGGCTTCGCCCACTTCCTTGGTCTTCCATTCGAGGAGCATTTTGCCGCCGGTGAGCTGGGAGTTGTCCTTTTCGGTTTTGAAGCCCGTCTTCGTCGCGTCGTTCTCGGGCCGTTTCGCGCCGTTGCCGATGCCGCCGCCGTTGCCATCGCCATCACCGGGCGGGCCGCCTTCGCCCAGCGCGGCCATTTTTTCGGCGAAGAGCTTTTCAAAGTCCGCCATCCCGCCCGCGCCTTCCAGTTCCTTGCCGTCGAGCTGGCCCTTGCCCGCGAGTTGCTTCGCCATTTGCAGATTCTTGAGCGCGTCTTCGAGCGCTTTGCCGTCCTGAATCGCCTGCGCGAGCTGCTTGAGTTCCTCCTCGCTGAGGTTGAGCGAATCCATCGCGGCCTTCGCGCCTTCCTTCGCCATCTCGCCGAGCTTCGCCATGTCGAGCTGCGCGATCGCCCGCTCCAGCGCGGCGGCCATCTGCGGGGAATTCATCTCCTGCTTCATCGCCTGCGCGAGATCGTTAAGCTGCTGCATCAGCTTCTCCTGCGCGGCGCGTTTCTCGGCGGAGTCGGGCATTTCCGCCAGCTTACGGAGTTCCTCGCGCATCTCGCCCAGTTCCTTTTTCAAACCGCCCACGTCGCCCTTCTTCAGCTCGTCGCGCCAATGCTCGACCTTCTTCATGTCCGCTGCGCCAAAGCTCTGCGCGGCTTTG
>JANXWQ010000189.1 GCA_025351065.1 Chthoniobacter sp.
CAAAAATGGAACCGTGCGGTTTTTCAAAGACGGCTACACCGACCTGCGCGGGAAGTTCGACTACGCGAGCCTGAACAGCAGCGAGAGCGCCCACCCCGCGCCGCTCCCGCGCGACGGCGGCAGCGGCGAAGCCATGAGCTACCAAATGCTCCAGCCGCAGGAACTGCAAGAAGTGGAAAAGCTCTCCATCCTCATCCTCAGCGAAGCCCACGGCGCGATGGTTCGCGAGGTGAAACCGCCAACGCAGTAAGCGCTGGAACATCGAACTCGCGGGGGAAAATCGGCTTGCCAAAAGCCGGGGTCTCCGCGTAGGGCTGGCGAAGTTCCCCCGGCATGGGGCCGGAGGTTCGGAAAACAAAAACGTCAACCGAGGTAGCAAAAAAACGCGTATGAAAACCAACCGTCTGAATTTACAGCCGCGCGCCTTCATCGGCTGCCCGTGCTGCACCATCATCCCCGCGCACATGCTCAAAAAGCTCGCGGAAAACGGCACGCCGCGCCAGCGCCGCCGGGCACTGGGCACGATGCTGCAAAGCGAGCGGCTGCGCGGACAGCGCGAGATGCTCGCGAGTCTCGGCGCGGTCTCGCTGGCCACGCCGACGGGGGAGAAGCGGCGCACCATTTATGATGCGAAACAAAAGCCCGTGCTGCCGGGCAAACTCGTCCGCGGCGAAGGCGGGAAGAAGACCAAGGACACCTTTGTCACCGAGGCCTACGACTACTCGGGCGCGGTGTACGACTTTTACAAAACTGTCTTTGGCCGCACGTCCGTCGATGACAAGGGCATGCGCCTCGACTCGACGGTCCACTACCGGGAAGACCCGCGCGAGCCGTTCGACAACGCCTTTTGGAACGGCGAGCAAATGGTCTATGGCGACGGTGACGGCGAGATTTTCGACCGCTTCACCAAGTGCCTCGACGTGATCGGCCACGAACTCACGCACGGCGTCACGCAGTTTGAGGCGGGGCTGGTTTACCAAGGCCAGTCGGGCGCGTTGAATGAGTCGCTGTCGGATGTTTTTGGCTCGCTCGTGAAGCAATGGAAGCTCAAGCAGACCGCGGCGAAAGCGGACTGGCTCATCGGCGCGGGCCTGCTCGCCAAGGGCGTGAAAGGCGTGGCGTTGCGCTCAATGAAGGCGCCCGGCACGGCCTACGACGACCCGCGCCTCGGCAAAGACCCGCAGCCCGCGCACATGAAGGACTACGACCACACTGCGGGCGACAACGGCGGCGTCCACACGAACTCGGGCATCCCGAACTTCGCTTTCTACCTCACGGCCACGGCACTCGGCGGCAACGCGTGGGACAAAGCCGGGAAGATTTGGTACGACACGCTCTGCAACCGGCTGCGCGCCGACTCGAATTTCGCCGACGCGGCGAAGGCGACGGTCAAATCCGCGACTGATTTTTTTGGCGTGAACAGCGCCGAGCAGAAAGCCGTGCAGAGCGCGTGGAAACAAGTGGGCGTCCTCTAATAGCGGACTCATCCTGCGGGCGGACGCGGGTGCGTCCGCCCGCTTTTTTCCCAACCATGCGCATCACCGTTTCCCGCAGCGGCGGCCTCGCCGGCCTCCGCCCGCCGCCTATCGTGCTCGACACCGCCACGCTCGCCGGTGCGGCGAAAAAGCGCGTCGAGCAGCTCGTCGTCGAATGCAAATTTTTCGACCTGCCCGCGACGCCGACAGGCGCGGGAAAATCCGCCGACCAGTTTCTCCACCACGTCACCATCGCGCACGACGACGGCCGCGAGCACACCGTCGAGCTGCACGCCGATGCCGCATCCGGGCCGCTCCGCGACCTGCTGCACCTCGTGCGCAGCGGTGGGTAGTCCCCGCGCGCCGGAAATAGGACGGATAAGTCCTATAGGTCATATCAGTCCCATTCATCCCATCTTGCGTCCGCGCGACCCGCTCACTATCTACGCGCGATGCCCACCTCCCTCGCCCACGCCATCATCGACGCCTACGCGCGCCGGCTGCCGTACCATCCCGGAAAGTGGCGCGTCATCGAGGCGCTGGTGCGGCTGAGCGGGGTGGGCGAAAGCGACCGCGGGCAGAGCTTCACCGTCGAGATCGAAGGGCTGCGCTGGAAGTTGCAAACGACCTGCCACATCCAGCGGAAACTTTTCTACCACGGTTTCATCGACCGCACGGAGTGCCGCGAACTCGCCGCGCGGCTCACGCCTGGCGCGGTGTTTTTCGACATCGGCTCGTACTTTGGCTGGTACTCGCTGTGGCTGGCGAAGTATGCCGGCGTGAACGCCTGCGCCTTCGAGCCCGTGCCGGTGAATTACGAACTGCTCGCCGAAAACGTGCGGCTGAATCCCGCGCTAAACGTCCACACCTTTCCGCTCGCGCTGTCCGACCAGCCCGGCGAGGTCTGCTTTCAACTGCCCGCCACCGACAACCGCGGCACCGGCCGCATCCTCGACGACGGCGGCCAGCGCGTCCCGGCGATCACGCTCGACGCCTTCGTCGCGGAGCACGGCATCACGCGGCTCGACGCCATGAAGATCGACGTGGAAGGCGCGGAGGTGCGCGTGCTGGCGGGCGGGCGCGAGACGCTGCGAAAATTCCAGCCTGCGATCCTGATCGAACTGAATCCGAAGCGGCTCGAAATGCTCGGTGCCAGCGAAGCCTCGCTGCTCACCGCGCTCCGTGACCTCGGCTACGAAATCCATCACGTCGGCAAACGCGGCCTCACGCCCTTCACCGGCATCCCCGCCGGGCAGGAATACACGAATCTTTTCTGCCTGCCGCTCCGCGAGGGCTTGCGATGATTTTGTGAAAAACCCGTCTTCACTCCGCAGGCTCGCCGTGCGGGTGGTCTGTACGCTTCTCGGCCTGCTGCTGCTGTATGTCCTGAGCATCGGGCCGGTGTCCTATTATTTGAAGGTGCGATTCTGGCCTTTCAAATCTCCGCAGTGGTACCAGGCGTTCTATACGCCGCTGTTCTGGGCTGTTCACAATGTTCCGGTGATCGAAACAGTAATGAGCAAATATTTGGATTTTTGGATCAAAATCGAAGACGAACGAGAGACTCGGCTCTTGAAGCTTCGCGAGGCTACGCCATAAACTCTCTGGCCCATTGTTTTCTCAAGTGCATACTCCGCCCCGGTTGACAACTGTAACCTCCGCAGTTACATAACCGCCCACACGATGGCCTCCAGTTGTCGCTTTGCCTTTGCCGTTCATGTCCTCGCGGTGCTCGCGCTGAGACGCGAGAGCGGGGGCGTGTGCTCGCACTTGCTGGCGGGGAGTGTGAATACGAACCCGGTCATCATTCGCCGCCTGCTTACGCGGCTGCGGCTTGCAGGACTGGTTTGCACGCAGAAAGGCGCTGGCGGCGGGGCGTCCCTGTGCGCCGAACCGGAGGAGATCGGGCTCGATGTGGTCTATCGCGCGATCGAGCCGGGCGCGGCGCTGGGACAGCATCCGCATCAGCCGAATCAACGGTGTCCCGTGGGCGTGGGGATCGAGCGGGTGCTGGCGGAAGTCTCCGCTGCCGCGGAAGGCGCGTTTGAAGCCGAACTCGCCCGCCGCACCCTTGCCGACGTGCTTGCTGCGATGGCCGAGGAGCCGCCGCGCCGTAAAGCCGCCCGCGCCCGCAAGGCCGCCTGAACGCGCGGCGCGATTCACTTTTCACCAACCCAAAAACCAACCACCGCCATGTTCACCGACACCGCCCACGTTGACCCGCCTGCCGCCATCCAAAGCACCGCCACCACCGATCATCGCGATCTTCGCAGCGATGAATTCTGGCGCGACATTGCCGCCTACGCGCACGTCTCCGCCGCCGAATTCCGCACCCACACTTTCCAAAACAAACATTCCGTCACCAACCCGCGCCAGCTCCGCGAAACGCTCGCGGACCTGGTGCCCGCCAGCTTCCACGAGGATCTCGAAGCCGGCGTGAAAAACGCGCCGATGGCCCTGCGCATCTCGCCGTATCTGCTCGCGCTCATCGA
>JANXWQ010000191.1 GCA_025351065.1 Chthoniobacter sp.
AGAAGCCGGTGGAGGGCGAGCCGTTTCATCCGGCGGGTTTTCTGATGTCGATTGTCGGGGCGGTGCTCCTGCTCGTCGTCCTCGGGTTGGTGGGGCATTAAAAAAAACGCGGCTCCTGGCGGTCGATTTTTAGCCCTCCACAGGCGTGCGGGTGCCGCTAACATGGGCGGCGTATGACTGAATCTATCACCGTCCGCTGCCCTTCGTGCCGCGACGAATTTCCTCTGGGCGAAGCCGTGCTCGGCAGCGTGCGCGACGGCTTGGAAAAGGAACTGCGGGCCGACGTGGAGCGGCGGGAGAGAACGCTCGCGGAAAAGCTCAAGGCGCTGGGCGAGGAGCGGAGCGCGCTGGAGCGAAAGACTGCGGAGCAGCAGGAGCAGGTCGAGGCGCAGGTGACACAGCGGCTGGCGCGGGCGACGGGGGAGATCAAAGCGAAGGCGGCGCAGCAGGCGACCGAGGCGCAGGAAATGGCGATGAAAGAATTGCGCGCGGAGGTCGCGGACAAAGCGGGCGCTTTGCGCAAAGCGCAGGAGCAGGAACTCGAACTGCGCCGCGAGCAGCGCCGGCTCCAAGAGGCCCAGGAGGCGCTGAAACTGGAGGTGCAGCGAACGCTCGATGAAGAGCGGGGGAAGCTGAAGGCGCAGTTGCGTGCGGCTTCGGACGAGGAGAACCGGCTGAAGATCGCGGAAAAGGAGAAGGTCATCAGCGACCTCATGCTCAAGCTCGATGAGGCGCAGCGGAAGGCGGCGCAGGGCTCGCAGCAGACGCAGGGCGAAGTGCTCGAACTCGATTTCGAGCAGCAGCTTCGGCAGACCTTTCCCATCGACGCGATCAACGAAATCGCGAAAGGCGTGCGCGGCGCGGATGTCCTCCAGGAAGTGCGGAGCAACCTCGGGCGTCCGTGCGGCCTGATCCTTTACGAACTCAAGCGCACGCAGAACTGGAGCGACGGCTGGGTGGTGAAACTCAAGGAAGACATGCGCAGTGCGAAGGCCGAGATCGGCGTGATCGTGACGGAGGTGCTGCCGAAAGGCGTCGCCCGTTTCGGCCAGCAGGAAGGCGTTTTCGTCTGCGACCTCGCCTCGGCGATTCCACTGGCGCACACCTTGCGGCGCATGGTGCAGGAGCTGGCCATGGCCCGTGGGCACCAGGAGGGCGCGCAGGAAAAGATGCAGCTCCTTTACACCTACCTGACCGGCGTGGAATTTCGCCAGCGGGTCAGCGCGGTCATCGAGGCATTCACGATGATGCGCGCGGATTTGGAAAAGGAACGGCGCGGCCTGACGCGCGCGTGGGCCAAGCGCGAGAAGCACATCAACGCCGTCGTGGAAAACATGGCCGGGATGATCGGCGACGTGCAGGCGATCTCCGGCAATGCCTTGCAGGACATCCCCGCGCTCGAACTGGAGACGGACGAAGAGGCGGACGAGGAAACAGTCTAGCCGAGATCAGTCCCTACGGGCTCATCCGCTGCGCCTGCTTCGTCCCCGGATGCTGGTCGCGCTGGCCGTGGACGTAGGTGGCGACCCACTCCGCGAGGCGCTGGCCGAGGAGGCGGCAGGCGGCTTCGTCGGCGGCGCTGAGGGGCGCTTTGGCGGTGACGGCGCCGTAGTGGAGCGTGAGCATTTTCGACGCGTAATCGGTGACGCCGAAGACGAGGAAGCCGAAGTTCATCAGCACGGTCAGGAGGGACTGGCAGGCCAGCTCCATGCCGCCGCCCCAGCCGCCGGCGGAGGAAAAGGCGCACGCGATTTTGCCGTCGATCCGCATCCAGTGCGGGCGCATGGTTTCGTCCCAGAAGCGTTTCATTTTCCACGAGAGGAGGCCCATGTTCGTGGGGCTGCCGACGGCGAGGCCGTCGCACCAGAGCACGTCGTCGGCGCTGGCTTCATCGAGCGAGCGCACGCGCACCTCGGTTGCGGGAATCAAGGCTGCGCCTTCGCCGACGAGCCGCGCCATTTGCGCGACATTGCCGGAGGCGGAATCGTAGAGGACGAGGATGCGGTTCATGCTGGCGGAGAGGAATGAAGCGAGGCGGCGCGGTTGCCGAGCGCGATTTTTCGCGCGGCGGGCTTACGGACGCGCACTTTTCAGACACCCTCTAAGAACCGGCGCGGCGAACGGTCTGGACACATGCCTCGCCCAAAGTATTTCGTAACGCCCCGCCGATGAAATTCCCGCGCCTTCTTTCGCTCGTCCTACTCGCCGCCAGCGCGCCGGGCCGCGCCTGCGCCGCGCCGGAGACGACGCTTTATCACAATGATTTCGAGGCGGCGGAGGTGGGCAAGCTGCCGGCGGAGATGATGGTGATGTCGGGCGATTTAGCGGTGCGGCAGGAGGCGAAGGAGGGCCGGTTTCTCGAACTGCCGGGCGAGCCGCTGGACACTTTCGGCCTGCTGTTTGGCCCTACGCCGGCGGGCGAGGCCACGGCGAGCGCGCGGTTTTTCGGGACGAAAAAGGGGCGCAAGTTTCCGACGTTTGGCGTGAGCCTCGGTGGCGTGGGCGGCTACCGGCTGCAGGTCAGCGCGGCGAAAAAGACGCTCGAGATTTTCCAAGGCGACGAGCCGCGGCAGAGCGTGGCTTACGAGTGGAAGGACGGGAGCTGGACGAGCCTGCGCGTGCAGGTGCGCAAGGCGAAGGACGGCTGGGTGGTGGAGGGCAAGGCGTGGCCCGCGGGCACGCCCGAGCCGGCGGCGTGGACGATCACTTTCCCGACGAAAGAGGAGCCGTCCGCCGGGCGCGCGGGCATCTGGGGCAGCCCGTTTGCGGGCACGCCGATCCGCTTCGACGACCTCGATCTTTCGCCCGCGCACTGACCCTGCTTTTTCCCAACACCCAACCCATGCACCCACGCCACCTCCTCCCGCTCCTCGCCCTCACCACCACGCTCCACGCCGCCGACTGGCCGCAGTACCGCGGGCCGAACACCGACGGTTCGACGCCGGAAAAAATCCCGCACGCGTGGCTGTCCACCGGCCCGAAGATGCTGTGGAAAACGGCGAGCACGAATGGCTTCAGTTCCTTTGCCGTGGCCGGGGCGCGGTGTTTCATGCTCGAAGGCCGCGACGTGGATGGTGCTCCGCAGGAGGTGCTCGTGGCGCGCGACGCGAACACGGGCAAGGAGGGCTGGACCGCGGCGCTCGGCAGCGCGAAATACGACGGCGGCGGCGGCGACGGCGCGGGCGACAACAAGGGCGGCGACGGCCCGCGCTCGACGCCGACGACGGACGGCGCGCACGTCTTCACCATGTCCGCGCGGCTGGTGCTCCAGTCCTTTGACGGGGCGACGGGCAAGGAGCTGTGGAAGCACGATCTGATGGCGGAGTTCGCCGGGCGCAACATCCAGTGGCAAAACGCGGCCTCGCCGCTGCTCGAGGGCGGGCTGCTTTACGTGGCGGGCGGCGGCGGTGATTCGTCGCTCATCGCTTTCAAGGCCGAGGACGGCGCGGTGGTGTGGAAGGCGTTTGACGAAAAAATGACGCACGCCACGCCCGTCGCGGCGACGATCCTCGGGCAGCGGCAGGTCGTCTTTTTCCTCCAGTCCGGCCTGCTCGCGGTCGAGCCGAAGACGGGCAAGGAACTGTGGCGCTACAAGTTTGACTACAGCACTTCCACCGCCGCCTCGCCGGTCGTGGCGGGCGACATCGTCTATTGCTCCGCGGGCTACGGCGTCGGCGCGGGCGCGGTGAAGATCGCGAAGAATGGCGACCAATGGACCGCCACCGAGCTCTACCGCCTGCGCACGAACAAGCCGGTCTGCAACCACTGGAGCACGCCGGTGCTGTTCGGCGGGAACCTTTACGGCATGTTTTCGTTCAAGGACTACGCCAAAGGCCCGGTGAAGTGCGTGGAGATCAAGGACGGCAGCGTGAAGTGGGAGCAGCCGGGCTTTGGCGCGGGCCAGGTCATCCTCGCGGGGGACAAAGTGCTGGCGCTGTCTGATGCGGGCGAACTCGTGCTCATCGACCCGCAGCCCGGAGCCTACAAGGAACTGGCGCGCGCCAAGGTCGTGGAAGGCAAATGCTGGACCACGCCGGTCCTCGCGAATGGCCGCATCTACGTGCGCAGCACGAAGGAAGCGGCGTGCTTCGACGTGAGCGGGAAGTAGGCCCGCCCCGGCGGACGCGGTGCGGCGAAACTGCACACGGCGGGATTTGAACCCGCAACCCTCGGTTTCGAAGACCGATGCTCTATCCAGTTGAGCTACGAGTGCGTGGCGGGGGAGAGTAGTGGACTCGGTGCGGCGGTCAATCCGCGCCGCCGCCTGCGCGTTCACTTTTTCACCGATGACTCCGCCCGATACGGGCAAAAAACAGCGCCGCCCCGCACTAGTCGGGACGGCGCTGGGAGTTGTGCCTTGGGTGCTTCGCGGAGCGCCTGTTGGCGGCTTATTTCTTCGCTTTGGCCGCGGGTTTGGCACCGGACTTGGGCACGGTGTTGATGGTTTGCAGGATGCGGCCGGCGATCTTGTAGGGGTCGCCCTGCGAGTTCGGCCGGCGGTCTTCGAGGTAGCCGCGGTAGCCGTTGTTCACGAAGCTGTGCGGGATGCGGACGGAGGCGCCGCGGTTGGCGAGGCCGTAGTTGAACTTGTCGATGGACTGCGTCTCGTGCAGGCCGGTGAGGCGCAGGTGGTTGTCCGGGCCATAGACGGCGATGTGCTCGTTCTTGTATTTGTCGAACGCGGCCATGAGCGCCTCGAAGTACGGTTTGCCGCCGACGGTGCGCATGTGCTCGGTGGAGAAGTTGGCGTGCATACCGGAGCCGTTCCAGTCCACGTCGATGCCGAGGGGCTTGCAGTGGTAGTTCACGTCCACGCCGTACTGCTCGCAGACGCGGTTGAGGATGTAGCGGGCGATCCACATTTCATCGGCGGCTTTCTTGGAGCCTTTGCCGAAGATCTGGAATTCCCACTGGCCTTTGGCCACTTCGGCGTTGATGCCTTCGTGGTTGATGCCGGCGTCGAGGCAGAGGTCGAGGTGCTTTTCCACAATCTCGCGGGCGATGTCGCCCACGGCGTCGTAGCCGACGCCGGTGTAGTAGAGACCCTGCGGATAGGGGAAACCTTCCGACGGAAAGCCGAGCGGTTTGCCGTTCTGGTAGAGGAAGTATTCCTGCTCGAAGCCGAACCAGGTGCCGGAGTCATCAGGAATGGTGGCGCGGGCGTTGGACGGGTGCGGGGTGCCGTCGGGCATCATGACTTCGCACATGACGAGGACGCCGTTTTTGCGCGTGGAGTCCGGGTAGCAGGCGACGGGCTTGAGGACGCAGTCGGAGCTGCGGCCTTCGGCCTGGCGGGTGGAGCTGCCGTCAAAGCCCCAGAGCGGGAGATCCTTGAGCGTGGGGAATTTGGAGAATTCCTTGATTTGGGTTTTGCCGCGGAGGTTGGCAACGGGCTCGTAGCCGTCGAGCCAGATGTATTCGAGTTTGTACTTGGCCATGATTGGTCGGTGGTGGTGGTGGTTTTTGAGCAGACTGCGCTGATTTAGCCCGCTCGGGTTTGGTTTGGTTACTCAGGCGCCCCAAAGGGTTTGGGGACGCGCGCGCAGGTTTAGCAAAGGCAATGCCAGTGGCAAGCGGGGAGCGGGAGAAAGTGCAAAGTGCAGGTGAAAAGTGCGGGCGGGTGGTGGAAAATCCCGCGCTTTCCACTTTCACCTTCACCCGCCACTGTCACCGCCATGCCCGTCGTCAAAGACACTCTTCGCGCGACCGTCCGCGTGGGCTACGACGGGCGGGTTTACAAACAGTTTCGCGGGCCGAAAGCCGCCGAACGTTTTGCCACGGAGGTCGCGGTGCTGCGGCATTTGGCAAAGCGCGGGTGCGATTTTGTGCCGCGGCTGATCGAGGCGGATGCGGAGCAGTTGAAAATCGTGACGACGAACTGCGGCGCGCGGGTGGAGCATCTGGATGAAAAGCGGATGCTCGAACTTTACGCCGAACTCACGCAGTACGGCGTGCGGCACGATGACGCGGAGCTGCGCAACGTGACCTACCGCCAGCAGGACGGGCGGTTTTGCCTGATTGATTTCGAGTTCGCGACGATCCTGCCGGACGCATGAATCCTTCTCCACAATCACCGCCCGCCGCGCGGCTGCAATGGTTTGGCCTGACCGATCAGGGCCGCGTCCGGAAGAACAACGAGGACGCCTTTCTCGGCCTGCAATTCGACGCGCAGGAGGTGCGGCATCTCGGCAAGATTGGCGAGGCATCGATCGCGCTGGCCGACTGCGTTTTCGCGGTGAGCGACGGGATGGGCGGCGCACGGGCAGGGGAGTTTGCGAGCCGCGTGACGGTGGAAAAAATCACGCGCCTGCTGCCGCGGGCGTTCAAGCAGTCGGCGCAGGGTATGAACGCGGGTGTGGAGGATGTGCTGGAGGAATTGTTCGATCAAATCCACCGCGCGCTGCTCTACCTCGGCGAGAGCTACGAGGAGTGCGCGGGCATGGGCGCGACGCTGAGCCTCGCGTGGTTCACGCCGGGCTGGATGTATTTCGCGCACGTCGGCGACAGCCGCATCTACTACCTCCCGGCGGGCGCGGGCGGCCTGCGCCAGCTCACGCACGACGACACGCACGTCGGCTGGCTTTTCCGCCAGGGGCAAATGACGGAGCGCCAGGCGCGCGAGCATCCGCGGCGCAACGTGCTGCAAAAGGCGCTCGGGGCCGGGCATCAATTCGTGCAGCCGCACGTCGGCGCAGTGGCGTATGAAAAGGGCGATCTTTTCCTGCTCTGCACGGACGGGCTGACCGAGGGCCTTTTCGACGAGCAACTGCTCCAGCGCCTGCG
>JANXWQ010000194.1 GCA_025351065.1 Chthoniobacter sp.
GGCGTTTGTTGTTTGTGCGTCGATCGACAAGTATCGCCGGTTTCCCGACGGCGTTCTTCACTTTCAGATTGATAGCACTCATGTCAGCTTCGACGGTCTCGCATTCCGGCCAGTAGTCTCTGCGCCACACTCTGCTCTCAAACGAGTTCTCGTAGGCAACCGTTATCTGAGCACGACCGCTCCGGTCTTATTTGAGTTTCAGGCATCCGTCACCACGGATCATGGCTTGGGCCCGTTTCAAAATCTTCATCCCTATTTGCCGGTTGTTCTTTGCTCTTATCGGGGTGTCACGCGCGAAGCGTTTCAGGTTGCTTTGCACCAGTTCCTTCCCGCTCAGATTCCGGTTGTGTTATTCGATAACATCGACAAACCCGATCAACTCGGGTTCCAAATGAATAGGATCTGATGCCAGCATCCTTCACGAGCGGTCATGAACTCGTCATTCCCCCCGTGCCGAAACTCCAGTTTGGGCGCGAGGGGGAAGAGCGCGGGATTGCTTCCGCGCGGCGGACGCGCGATGACTGGCGGGCAACGTGAAAAAGTCCCTCTCCGTCATCCTCTGGCTCGCCGTGGCGCTGCTCGGCGCGGGCGCGTATTTCACCATCGCCACGCGGCGGGGCGAGCCGCTGAACTCCGCCTACATCCTCATCGCGGCGCTGTGCACTTATGCCACCGGCTACCGTTTCTACTCCAAATGGATCGCCGCCCGCGTGCTGGCGCTGGACGCGCGCCGGGCCACGCCGTGCGAGGTCCACGAGGACGGCAAGGACTACGTGAAGACGAATAAGTGGATCGTCTTCGGGCATCATTTCGCCGCGATCAGCGGGCCGGGGCCGCTGGTGGGGCCGGTGCTGGCCGCGCAGTTTGGCTACCTGCCGGGGACGCTGTGGATTCTCATCGGCGTGGTGCTGGGCGGGGCGGTTCAGGATTTCATCATCCTCGCGGCGTCGGTGCGGCGCGATGGGAAATCGCTCGGGCAAATGCTGAAGGAGGAGCTGAACTCCACCGCCGGATTCATCGGCACCATCGCCATCCTCGCGATCATGATCATCCTCCTCGCGGTGCTCGCGCTGGTGGTGGTGAACGCGCTCGCCGAGAGCCCGTGGGGCGTTTTCACCGTCGCCGCGACCATCCCCATAGCGCTCGGCATGGGCGGCTACCTGCGCTGGGTGCGGGTGGGGAAAGTGCTGGAGGCCTCGGTCTTCGGCGTGGTGCTGCTGCTGCTTGCGGTGTGGGGCGGGCAGTGGGTCTCGGAGCATGAAACGCTGCGCGCGATTTTCAAAAAGGACGCGGCCTTTCTCGCGTGGGCGATCATCGCCTACGGCTTCGCCGCGAGCGTGCTGCCGGTGTGGCTGCTGCTCGCGCCGCGCGATTATCTCAGCACTTTCATGAAGCTGGGCACCATCTTCGCGCTCGCTCTCGGCACGCTGCTGGTGCTGCCGGTTTTGCACATGCCGGCGCTCACGCCGTTCATCGACGGCTCGGGGCCGGTGGTGCCGGGGACGGTGTTTCCGTTTTGCTTCATCACCATCGCGTGCGGGGCGATCAGCGGCTTTCACACGCTCATCGCCAGCGGCACCACGCCGAAGATCATCACCCGCGAAACGCATGTGCGCGCCGTGGGCTACGGCGCGATGTGCTTGGAATCGCTGGTCGCCATCATGGCGCTCATCGCCGCCTGCACGCTCGATCCCGGCGTGTATCTGAGCATCAACATCAAAGGCGCGCCCGCCGAAGTGATCGCGAAAGTGAACGCGTTCGGCCCGGCCTTCGCCGTCACCGCCGACCACATGAGCGCGCTCGCGCAGGCCGTGCATGAGGACTCGCTCTACGGGCGCACCGGCGGCGCGGCCACGCTCGCCGTGGGCATGGCGAATCTCTTCGCCAAAGTCGTGGGCCAGCGCTGGCTCGGGGTGTGGTACCACTTCGCGCTGATGTTCGAGGCGCTCTTCATCCTGACCACGCTCGATGCCGGCACGCGCGTGGGCCGCTACCTCCTGCAGGACGCGCTCGGCCATTTGTGGAAGCCCTTCGGCGACACGCGCAACCTTTTCGCCGGCCTCCTCGCGAGCGGTGCGATCGTGGGGCTGTGGGGTTACTTTCTCATCGCCGCCGTGCGCGATCCGGACGGCGGGATCAAGGCGCTGTGGCCCATCTTTGGCATCGCCAACCAGCTCCTCGCCAGCATCGCGCTCTGCCTCGCCACGACCGTCATTTTGAAAACGCAACTGCGCGACCGGCGGCACCCCGTGCTCGTGCTGGTGACGCTGCTCCCGCTCGTCTGGCTGCTCGCCGTCACCGGCACCGCGGGCTACCAGAAAATCTACCACGCGAGCCCGGCCATCGGCTTTCTCGCCAAAGCCGAGCAGCTCAAAAAGGTCGCCATGCCCGCCGCGGAAAAAGCCGCCGACGCCGCCAGCGCCGCCAGCCTCGCCGCCGTCCGCGCGGAAAACGACATCATCAAATCCGGTGCCGCCGCCGCGCCGCTTGCCGCCGCCAAACAAGCCGCCGCCCTCGCGCAGGCGAAAAGCGACGCCGCGCTGAAAGCCGCCATCGCCACCGGCCGGCAAATCCAAAACCAGTACCTCGACGCGCTGGTCACCGCCGTCTTTCTCGCGCTCGTCGTCGGCATCGTCGCCATCAGCCTGTGGGAATGGACGCGCCTCATCCTCCGCACGAAAGCCCCCCTCCTTCACGAGACCGAGCCCGTCTGGCTCCCCGCCGGTGCGCTCACCCCCGAGCGCCCGCTGCCCGTCATGGGGGCCATCGCGCTCGGTTTCACGCTGCTCAAGGAACTCTCCGGCGAAGCCGCCATCGACCGCGAACGCGCTCTGGCCCAAGCTTGCGAGTGCCTTGCCCCGACACCTGGTGCCAAAGCCAGCCCGCGCCGCAACGTCTTCCTCACCGCCACCGAGCACCGCTTCAAAGGCGTGAACCGCTGCTGCTGACCGCGCGACCTACAGCCCAGTGCGCGCGTAGATCGCATCCAGCGACAGCGCGAACTCCAGCTCCGGCAGCCGCAGCGCGTCGCCCGCCTCGGGCAGCACTTCGCGCGACCAGCCGCCCTCGGGCTTGCGGCGAAAGACCAGCACCTCGCGCCGGTCCTGCGCCACCAGCGCGTAGGTCTGCACGGTCGCGATTTTCTCGTAGGCCAGCCGCTTTTCCCGCCGGTCCCGCGTCTCGCTGTCGGGCGAAAGCACTTCCACGATGATCGACGGCGTGTCGCAGAAATACTTGTGCTGCCCCGCCGGGTCGCAGTTCACCATCACGTCCGGGTAGTAAAACCAATCGTCCCCCGCGCCGTGGATGTGCGCCTTCATGTCATTCATAAACGGGGCGCACTTTTTGCCGCGCAGGTGCAGGTAGAGTTCACCGAAAATATTTCCCGCGATGTGGTTGTGATTCTCGCTCGCCCCAGCCATTGCGAAGATTTCACCCGCGAAATACTCGTGACGAATTTCGCTTAGCAGTTCGCCCTCAAGGTATTCCTCGGGGCTGATCCAAGGTCGGAGATGACTGGCCGTGCTCATGCGCGCACCTTACCGCCCGGCCCGGCTAACACAAGCCGCCGAACCGTGCCGCGACCGCCTTTGCGCGGAAGGCGAAGATTTTCTCCAACTGCGGCGCGACGGGAAAGGGATGCGCGATTTCGCCCAGCCAGCCGAAGGGCAGGACGTAATGCACGAGGTCGCGAATCTCGGTGCGCCCGGCGTCGAGCGCGGTGAAAAAATGCTCGTGATGCCAGACCGCGTACGGCCCCACGCGCTGCTCATCCACGAAGCGGTGCGGCGCTTCGACGTGGGTGATTTCCGTCAGCCACGTCACCGGCACGCCGAGCAGCGGGCGGACGCGATACTCGATGACCATGCCGGGATAAATCTCCGGCGGCACTTCGCTGAGCACCTGGAAGTCGAGCCCCGGCGGCGTGATTTGCGCGAGGTTGCGCGGGTTGGAAAAAAAGGCCCAGCAGGCCCCGACCGGAGCGGGAACCACCTGCGAGTGAAGAAGCGTGTGGATGGGCATCGGCACGTTACGCGCCGGCGACGGGCGCGGATTCGCGGGCGCGAGGGGGAAATCGCCCGCGCCTTTCAATCGCGCCCCGTCATCGGGTGCAGTTGCTTGCGGATCGAGCGCGAGCGCGCCAGCGGCACCAGCGCCAGCGCCTGGAGGGTGATGCCGACCACGGGCTTTTTCAGCAGCCCCTGCGGCCGCGGCAGATTGCCGCCGGTGATGTAAAACAGCACGAACGCAAAACCCGTGATCGACAGCACCAGCAGCGTCCCCAGCGCATAGCGCGCCCACGGTTTGCGCAGCCACATGGCGACGAGCAGCACCTTCGACCCCAGCGCGCCGAGCACCGCCAGCCCGCTCAGCAGCGGCAAGGGATTGAACGGATCGTAGCTGAAGCGCAGCAGCAGGTAGTCCGCGCCCGCGAGCAGCACCAGCAGTGCGCCGATCCACAGGCGCGCGCGCAGTTTCCAATTCGGCGGGACATGCGGCTGCCAGGTGGTGGTGGGAATGGGATCGTTCATGAGGTGCAAAATCTGCCGCTATTTTTCCGCCGCCGACAATTCCAGAATGCGCCCCGGCAGCCAGCCGAGCTTGTCTTTGAAAGTCACGGGCCGCGTGTACTCGAGGATCAGCACCCGGCCCGCGCCCGTGCGCAGCACATCCAGCGGACGCGCCAGCGGCGCGAGCACCGTCTCCACGCGCGCCGTGCAGGAGCCGTCGTCCTTTTTCGCTACATGCACCGAGAGCAGGTCAAAGCCCGTGTCCTCGGGCGCGGCGGGCGCACCGAGCAGATTGCCAAAGCGCGTCACCAGAAAGCCGTCGCGCAACGGCGCGGGAAAATCCGCCCCGCACCACAGCGCGCCGCCCGGACACGAGTGCGCGTCGAACGTTCCCAGCCCCGCGCCCGAGCCGCCCGCCGCCGGGCCGAGATTGCGCACCGGCGGCGTGAAGGTCACGCCCTCCGGCGGCGGCGGCGTGTGCGCGTAGGGAAAGTGGGGTTTCACCGGCCAGTCCGAAAACTGAAACGGAAAACCGTAGTGCCGGCCCGGCCGGATCCAGTCCATCTCCTCCGGCGCGCTGTAATCCGGCCCGTTGGCAAATGTGAACAGACTGCCCTCGCCGTCCCACGCGAAGCCGTAAGGATTGCGGATGCCGCGCGCGTACATTTCCAGCGCCGGCTTTGCCGCGCGCGGATCGAAACGCCACACGCCCGCCGTGATTTCCACCTCACCGCCTTGAAAATAATGCTCCGGCTCGCCGCGCACTTCGCCGCCGTCCGTGCGCGAGCCGCTGCTCACATACAGCATGCCGTCGGGCCCGAACGCGATGTTGCTCACGCCATGATTCATCCCGCCCACGCCCTGCGGGTAGCTGGTCTGGAACCAAGGCTGGGGCTTGCCCGGACGCCCGTCGGTCATCTCGCTCGTGCGCCAGATCACCACCTCGTTCGTATAAACCGGCACGCCTTCCGTGAGCTTCTGGTTGCTCACGATCCAGAGCCGTCCCGCGCCGTCCACCGTTAGGCCGAGCGTCACGAGGTCGCCGCGTTTTGCGTCGAGATACTCCTCCGCGCGGATCACCGGCGTGAGCGCGCCCGCCGCCACGTCCAGCGCATAAACGCCGCCGCTTTGCGCCAGCACATACACGCCCTTTTCACCGCCCGCCAGCCGCGTGCAAAACTCCGGCAGCCGCGCCACCTCGCGCAGTTTGAAACCCGCCGGCGCTTTGGGCAGCGGGAGATACTCCGTGGATTTCAGCAGCTCCGCGTAGGTCTTGAACTGCGACTGGGCCCGCGCCGCCGCCACCTCCTCCTCCGTGAACTCGCTCCCCGCATTGCCCCACGATTTCATCACGTAACTCAGCACCGCCGTCACCTCCGCATCGTCGAGAATCTGCGCCGGCATCACGTTGCTGTAGCTCTGCTGCAAGACCGTGACCGGCCCCGCGAGCCCTTCGCACAGCACCTTGATCGTTCGCTCGCGATCCGCGGCCAGCCAGTCGCTTTTCGCCAGCGGCGGATACACCGGCGGCGCGCCCTGGCCACCCGGCTGATGACACAGCGCGCACTTTTCCGCATAGATTTTCTGGCCCCGCGCCAGCGCGTCGTCCGCGGCCGCGACAGTCAGCTCCGTCAAAAAAACAACGGCAGAAAAGCAGCGCGCGGAAAACATGGGCCGCGAACGTAGAGTCCCGCCCGCCGTAGTCAATCCGCCCGCAGCGGGCTGCCCGGTGAGGGCGAGTTCGGCCATTGACTTTGCGCGGTGTAGCGCGGCTTTTGGCAGGTCACTAACGACCCCAAAACCCCATGAGCCTTTTCTCCCAACTCGCCAGCGCCGCCCTTGGCGCGCTCACCAACAGCAGCAACGCCGGCGGCCAGAGCGCCGTGAGCCATGTGCTGACCGACCTCATTCAAAACCACAGCTCCGGCAACGGCCTCGCCGGGCTCGTGCAGCAGCTAGCGGCCAGCGGGCTCGGGCCGCAGGTGCAGTCGTGGATCGGCACCGGCGCGAATCTGCCGGTGAGCGGCGACCAAATCCAGGCGGCGCTCGGCTCGGAGAAAATCCAGCAGCTCGCGCAGCAGGTCGGGCTCGATCCCGCGCAGCTCTCCGGCGCGCTCGCGCACCTGCTCCCGCACGCGGTGGATCAGCTCACGCCCGACGGGCAGGTGCCGCCGCAAAGCGGGCTGGCGTCGGCGCTGTCGGGGCTGCTGAGTTCGGGCTTGCTCAAAGGCTAGCGCGGTCGCGCGGGGAGTGACACGCGGGGCGGCGGGTGTTTGCATCGCCGCATGTTTTCCCTCACTCGACTTTTACTTTCTTCATCCACGCGTTGCGCTGCTTTTTGCAGCGCGCTGCTTTTCTCCAGCGCCGCGCTTTTTGCCGCGGATTATTTTCCGCCGCCGGACAGCGAAGGCGGCTGGCGCACGCTGAAGGACGCGGGCGAAATCCGCGAGAAAGCCGGGATGGATGCGGCGTGGCTGGAGCGCGCGTACGGCGTCTGCGAACGCGGGACGCCAAACGGCGGGCTGCTCGTGGTGCGGCGAGGCTACCTCGTCTTCGAGAAATATTTTGGTCGCGCGTCGCGCAACGCGAATCCCGACACGGCTTCGACGGGCAAGGCGTTCACGAGCATCGCGTGCGGCGTGATGCTGCGCGAGTTTCACGAAAAAATCCCCGACGGCCTCGAGACGAAAGTTTTCACCGAAAAATATCTGCCCGAGGCGCTGCCGCTCGATGACCCGCGCAAGGCCGACATCAAGCTTGGCCAGTTGCTCTGCATGACGGCGGGCTATTGGGGCGAAGGCGGAGCGCCCAGCGGCATCGTGATGGGCGGGCCGTCGCTGCCGCAAAAGGCGGTGCCGGGGCAGGACATCCACGACCTCGACCGCTCGTCGCTGCGCGTGCCGCTGTGGACTGATCCGGGCGCGGGCTGGTCGTACTCGTCGCCGGCCCCGCACATCGCCTCGATGGTGCTGCGGCGCGTCACCGGCCTGGAACTGCAGGACTACATCGGCGCGCGGCTGGCGCAGCCGATGGGCTGGGGCGCGTGGGGCTACTGCCTCCAGCGCGGCGATTTCAAAATGCCGCACGCCAACGGCGCAGGCAGCATCGCCGTGCATGCCACGGACGCGCTGCGTTTCGGCTACTGCCTTTTGCACGAGGGAAAATGGCGCGACCAGCAGCTCGTGCCGGCGGACTACATCCGGCTGTGCCACACCGCCTCGCCCTACAATCCGCACACCCCGTGGAGCCTCCAGTTCGAGCAAAACTCCGACGGTCATGTGCTTGGCGCGCCGCGCGATGCGTATTTCAAATCGGGCGCGGGCGGCTTCGGCATCTTCGTCGTGCCGTCGCTCGACCTCGTCATCTACAAGCTCGGCGGCAACGACGGG
>JANXWQ010000436.1 GCA_025351065.1 Chthoniobacter sp.
TGGCTTGGCGCACAGGAATCAAACACGTTTCAACTCATCCACGCGCCCGACTACGACCCAGCCGGGCTGGCCGATTTTCTCCGCTTAGAAGCCGTGCTCCGCAATCGCGTGTCGCTCCATGTGCCTGACGATCTGCGCGCAAGATTCCAGAGGTTTTCCAAGCACTCACTACTTAAGCGCAAACGATCACTCGATACCCTTCGTATCATCCGCACGTCCGCTCAGACCGATGTTCGCAAAATCGTGGCGCTTATCGACGAATTTAACGCCGGGTTGGAGCAAGAAGCACTGCTCCTTGATGTGCCTTAAAAGCGGGGGTGAGGCTCCCGCTTTCCGCCGAACGCCGATGAAGAGCCTCAATCGGCCGCCTCCTCGTCCGCGTGTTTGTGCTTCGCGAGGATGGCGGCGAGGGGGTCGGGGGCGGTGAGGATTTCTGGCGGGAGATCGAAGAGGCGTTGGAAGGCGCGGCGTTTTTCGGCGAGTTCGCCGGTGGGTTCGGGTTCGGGTGAGGCAAGGCGGGCGAGGTGTTCGTGCCAGCGCTGCACGTCGCGGAGGAGTTCGTAGTAGTGCCGCCGCCAGCGGGCGGTGGCGCGCTGCGCTTCGTCGAGCCAGGCGATGAGGTCGAGCCGGTCCACGGTGGCGAGGCGGGCTTCGGCTTTGGCGAGGTCTTGTTCCACGCCGGCGAGGATGGAGTGCCAGATGACGAGATAGACGGGGGGATTGGTTTGTTCCCGCTGGGCATGGTGGCACGCGTTGCACCACAGCGTTTCTTGCACGATGCCGGTCAGCACCGGGCTGTCCTTCAGCACTGAGCCGATTTTGAAATGAGCCATCGAATCGCTCAGCTCTTTCGTTTGCAGACTGGAGATTTCTGCTCCGCATGTCGGACAGATCAGCGGCGGTTTGACGTGGATGGTGTCGAACATTCCCATGCCGCCACGGTGGGTGAGGGCGCTGGACAAAACAACCCCGCGGTCGTTCCTAATCGAACGCGCTCCGCAGCTCCGCGATGACGGCGAGCAGGGCTTCGCGGATGGCGCAACGCAATCTCGATTTTATGAAACCCGGCGTGCGGCGGTGCCAAGCCGCAGCTCGCGAAATCGCGTGATTGCAGCTCACGAGCCGGGGTTCGCTCGCCCGGAGCGTAGCGCGGAGGGCAAAGCCACCCAGCGATCGGCAGGACACGCGAAATCCCGACGCACCGCTCGCCATCGCGAATGCGCGTGGCTACAACCCGCGCCCATGACCTGCCTCGAACAAGCACCCGCCGACGGATACGCCAAAATCAGCGGCGAAGGGAAAACAGTGCGCATCCACTACCTCGACGCCGACCATTCCGAGCGTTGGGCCGATCGGGAGGAAAAAGTCCGCGCCCGCGTCCAGAGCCACACCGGCGAACGCATCGCCGCCGACGAGGAAGCCGCCGGAGCGTGCTCCACGTTTGTGCCAGCCGAAATGCTTTTCGCGCGCCTCCGCCCCTGCCTGAGGCCCGCGCAGCCATGACGGAGGAACTGCAAACGCTGCGCGACATCACCACCCGGCTGGAGACGGCGGGGATTGACTACATGCTGACCGGTTCCGTGGCGCTGAACTGCTACGCGCAGCCGCGGATGACGCGGGATATTGATCTGGTCGTCGCCTTTTTCCTGAAAGATGCGGCGCGCATCGAGCAGGTGCTGGGGCCGGACTACTACGTCTCCCCCGAAGCCGCGCGTGATGCAGTGCTGCACCAGAGCTGTTTCAATGCGATCCACCAGCGCAGCCTGACGAAGGTGGATTTCATGGTGCGAAAGCAGGAGGAATATCGGCAGCACGAGTTCACGCGGCGGGCGCGGGTGCGGGTGGAGGATTTCGAGGTGTGGGTGGTGAGCAAGGAGGATTTGATTCTTTCCAAACTCGACTGGGCGCGCGACTCGCATTCGCAGCGGCAGCTCGCCGATGTGGAGAACCTGATTGCCTCTGGCTGCGACATGGAATATCTGCGGGCATGGTCAGCAAGATTGAACCTGACAGATATGCTGACACGGGTTTCTCCGTGAAAGACACCGCGCCGGAAGTGAACGCGCGGCTTTTCCGCCTGATGATGAGCCGCGGGGCAGGCGAACGGCTGGCGATGGGCATGGACATGACCGCGACGGCGAAGGCGCTGGTCTGGGCATCGCTCCCAGCGGGGCTGCCGGAGGCGGAGCGGCGGGCGGCGTTTTGCGAACGGTTCTACGGCGTAATCCCCGGCTGATTTCCGTATAGCCGCCGGCTGATCGTGAACCAGCCGGAAGGCAGCCCACGGTCATCCGCTCGCTGCCGGGCAGCGTTGTGGTTCAATGGGTATCGGGCGGATGAGGGGCGTCGTCGTCTGTGTCGTCCGCGCGCTTCCACTCCTCGCCTTCGTCTTCGCGCTGCTGTTCGGCGAGGAGTTCGCCGAGGTCCACCACCTGCGCGTCGCCGGTGAGCGGGCCGAAGGTTTTCTCCATCCACTCGGTATGTTCGCGGCTGCTGGCTTCGCGGCTGGCGCGGTATTCGGCGGGCGTGAGCGTCCACGCGGGCGCGGAGAGGGTGAGTGAAAAATCGGCGGTCTGGATGACGACGCGTCCGTTGCCTTGGCTGAACCATTCGAGATACCGCGCATTCGCCCAATGCCACGGGGCGGGCTGGCCGAGTTTGTAGCGGCGCAGGACTTCCTCCATTGGCACATCGTGGACTTTGACTTTCTGCGAAGCAGTAATGTCGCCGACCCAGCCGCGCTGTTCGAGGCTTGGCGGGGCGTCGGCGAGCGGCACGGCGCGCGGGTTTTCAATGGTGAGCGTGCAGCCAGCGAGGTCGGGCGCGCAGTCGCCGCGCAGGTCGAGTGTCATCGGCTCGGCGACGCCCGCGAGCCAAAGCCGCCCGGTGACGCGACCCCGCACGGTGTTGTCGAGTTCGCCGCGGAGGATGTTTTCGTCGATGCGCCAGGCCATGTGGTGATGCTGTGGTGCGGCGGGCTTTTGTTTTCTCGCGCGCCATTGACCGCGCGCCTTACTTCCGCTGCTTGAAGGCAAAGAGCTTCGTCTCCGTGCGCACGTAGAGCGTGTCGTCCGCGATGGCGGGGGTGGCGGCGATGCGCTCTTTGAAGTCGGTGCGCCAGAGGACCTCGGGCTTGGGGCCGGCGGCGAGGGTGGCGGCTTTGCCGTCGAGGTTGAGGAGGTAGATGTGGCCGGCGGCGGCGATGGGGGAGGCGTAGCAGGGGCCGGGGATTTCGAGGCGCTGCTGCTCGTAGTGCGGGGTGCCGGTGGCGGCGTCGAAGGAGGAAGCGAGGCCGCCGTCTTTGACCATGAAGAGCGCGCCGCGGTAGAGGAGCGGGCTGGGGACGTAGGGGAGGCCTTTGGTTTTCTCCCACGCGATATGCGTGGCGGTGATGTCCCCGCTGCCGCCGGGCTTGACGGCGACGAGGCGGTTTTTACCGCGCTTGAGGTAGTTGATTTGTGCGTCCCATTCGGCCTGCGTGAGGAAGCCGTCCTTGTCGGTGTCCTGCGCGGAAAAGAAGTCTTTGAGAAAGGTCTGCTGCGCTTCGGCGCGGGAGAGTTTGCCGTCGCCGTCGGTGTCGAATTTGAGGAGATCGGTGAAGGCGGGCATGGGCGCGTCTTCGCCGGCGGGCGACCAGCCGGCGAAGTAGAGCAGGCCGTCGCCGATGA
>JANXWQ010000226.1 GCA_025351065.1 Chthoniobacter sp.
TGGATCGGTGCGAATGCCGTCATTCTCAAAGGCGTGACTATCGGACGCGGAGCGATCGTGGGTGCCGGGGCGGTCGTGACCAAATCGATTCCCGAGTTTGAAATATGGGGAGGTGTGCCTGCGCGAAAGTTGGGAGTTCGCCCCGATGGTGCAATTCTCAATTCCTTATTGCCTAACAGTTAGGCGGCTTGGTCATATCGGGGAAACGCGCGGTTGAGTGCTGCCAAATCCAACTCGTCTCGGACGGCCATAAATAAGAGGTTGCCGTCGTCGATCCGAAAGACGGTGTAGCCGGAAATGAGGAGCCGCTGCACAAGGTCGTGGTTGCCAGTCTCGATGATCATCGTCGGCCGATATTTGGAAAGGCACGCTACTCCACCGGCGACGACAAGACGCTCGGCCCCTTCGACATCAATCTTGATGAAATCTGGCGCGGTCATGCCCTCAGCAATCAGTCCATCGATGGTAGCTGTGCGACATGTGATCGTCTCGCTCATCTGATAGGCGTGGTGCAGGCTGTGTGTGTTTCCCAGGTTGGACACGGCTTCGAGCGAGCCGGTGGCACCACTGGCGCGATCGATCAGGAACGATGCTTCGCCTGACTTGTCGGCCAGAGCCACGTTTATCGCCTGGCAGTCGGTAATGTCGTTCTTCCGAATCGTTCGGGTGATGAGCCCGAAGTTGGTGGGATCGGGCTCGAACATTACAACCTGTCGAATCGACGGATGTTTTCGGACAAACCAGGAATAGAAACCAATGTTCGCACCGATGTCCCAGAAAGTGGCGGGCTTGGTCAGATCAAGGACGAGGGCGAATGCGTTGCGAATCGCGGGCTCCAAACTTGAAGGGCTGAGAATCCAATTCGCATCTCGCAAAAGATTCACGGCGACTTGGAGATCGGTTCCAGGAATCCGTGTAAATACGGGACGATCCCAGCGTCGCTGAAAGCAACGAAAGGCGGAACTCTGCCGGAGCCGCCAAAGTGGGTGCCAATGGTGCCTGACAAAATGAGCTAGGCGTCTAAGCATGCAATGCTACTTGGGCTTGGAAAAAAGCACGGTCATTGAATTGTTGATCCGACGACTGAGGGATGCCGGCAAGCGCTGGGTGACGGATTCAATGGCTTCGATGAGCTTGCGGGGGGCGAGTTTCAGGAGCATCGCGGTTTTCAGGTGACCGTTGGTTAGCGGATTGGTCCCCAATCGAAGTTGCTCCAAGTTCAGTCCAGCCCTCTCGGCCAGCACGGCGATTTCATCCACATGAAGGAGGAAGATGTGGCCGTCACTGTTGGGTTTGAATTGCACGGCTTCATACTGACTGGGGTCGGGGCATTCGGAAAATTTTGGGAGCCGGTTGACGAGGTAGCCACCGTTCGGCGTGGTCATTACGACATGGCCACCCGGCTTGACCATGCGGCCGATCTTTTCGAGGAAGTCATCGGGATGGGCGACATGCTCGATGATTTCGGTAATCAGGACCACGTCGAATAAGTTCTCAAATCCCAAATCAAAAGCGTTCCCGGGTGCATACCGTATCTCGCCATTTTCGTGTTTGAGGCAGACATAGTCGCTCAGGTCTGCGCGGAGGTCGTTCCAAGTCACCACGTAGCCTAACTCGGCAAGGCGAAGGGAAAAATTGCCCGCGCCGGCCGCGACATCGAGAATTGTCGCCGGGGGCGGGGCGACCTTCCGAATCATCCGCAAGGTCTCATCCATCCGGCGCGCATAGGCATACGCGTAGCCAAGATTTGCTACTTCCCCGAAGACCTCCTCGAGATCGTACTGGTAAGACAGCTTCCAACTCTCGGGCCATGTCGGAGCGAATTGCGGCTTCTTCATGGAAAGCTATTTTCCGGCTGCACGCGCCGTAGTCGCGGGATCGCCGGCGAGTTCAAAAAAGCGATCCACAACGCAGTCCTTGAAAAACAACGGCGTTCCATTCACGTCCCGAAAGCCTTGGCTGGTGATCACGTCGTGCAGCTTCTCGGGAGTTGATCCGACGAGGCGCAGGTGGATGTCGCTGAATTCGCACTGCACATACCGAATCTTTCCAGCAGCCATTAGCTTCGCAGCTCCCGCAAAGACATTGTGCTCGAAGCCGTCCACATCAATTTCAGATAATCTATCTTATCCACGCCAAGCTGTTCTGCGAGGCGGTCAAGTGGCAGGACATCCACGGTGACGGATCCGGTGTTCACGTAAGAAAGCATGGACGCCGTGTCATTGCCTTCCGAGGTGCCGGTGTAGAGTTCGACCCTCGCACTCGTGTCACCAAGACCGACATTGCACAGGGTGATGTTAGAGATGCTGTTTTCCGCTACCGTGCGGCTCAGCCGGGCGAACGTGGCCGGATTAGGCTCGATGGAAATCACCCGTCCCGTAGGTCCGACGATCTTTGACGCCGTCAGACTGAAAACGCCAACATTTGCGCCGACATCCACGAACGTGTCGCCGGCCCCGATGCGGCTGCGGATGAACGCGAATGCATTTTGGTCGTGGCCCCAAAGGAAGATGGTGCGCTGGATGTGCTCGGCGAGATTGCACCGAAAGCGGTAACCGGCGAAATCGATCATGATTTCGCGATCGCGCGGACACAGCAGCGACAGCAAAGTTCCCTTGCCGCGAAATTTGACTCCGCCCAGCACTTTTTTCAAAGCCTTCACAAGCAGAATACGGAATGAGTTCAATGGGTTGAGCATCGGTGCGGAATAGGAGGCTGGCTTGGTAAGATCAATAACTCTTTTGCTCGGCTGCATACGTTCGTGTGAGCTGCGGCGATTAAGTTGCCGGGAGAGGTCTCGTTTTCAAATGAGCGACGATGATGTTGAGGAGGATGGGAGGCAGATTGCCAATGCACCCTAACAGCAGAACCCCTCGGACAGTGGACATGTCCAAAGTCAAAATAAGGAGTAATTGGGTGCCGATCTCCATTGGAATAGTGATGGCCGCGGGAGTGACCCAGCCCTTGAAATAAGTCAGCGACACGAGGCAAACAAACAGCGCCCCCAATGCGGCGTTGAGCATCATCAGCCACACCTCGCTTTCCAAGTTGGCGTACTGCGCTCCGATCACCCAAAGAAGCGGGCGCGGGAATAGTGAGGAAAGAACGACGAGTGCGCCTGCGAGGAAGGCAAATCCGGCCGCCACCTGCCAGTAACGGCGGCGCAGATGGCTGCGATCCTGGCAACGTGCAAACCGCGGCACGATGACGCCGTTTACCACCGAGGAAATCAGCGTGAAGAGAACTGCAAAACGACCGAGCGCGCCGATCTCCGCAACCCGTTCTGCGCTGCCGAAGATGCTGATGAGCAGAACGACAATCTGGCCCTGCACGCAGTAGAAGATAGTGTTGGGCGCCTGCTTCTTCACGATCGAGAGAATGCGGCTGCGGTATTCCGCGCTCTCGGGTGCGTCCCATTCGACCGACGATTTCACCCATTTGCGAAGGATCCAAACTTGCAGAGTAACAGCGACCGCTCCGGCGATGATGGCGATGCGAGAGTCGATGAAGATGAGGCATGCGGGTGCAATCACTCCGAGCCGCACCAGCGCGGCCGCGAGGCCGACGAGCTGCATCCGGCGAAGCTCCTGCCGCAGTGAAATGACGGTTCCGAGCACCCCGGCGGTCAGTTGCATCAGAAAGGCGGTAAGCGCGACCGGCACCAGGACGGCAGTCGTGGCGGCGGGAGCGTGATTCTTGACGAGCATCCAGATGAAAACGGGAGTTACGACGGCGACGCTCGCCACCGCCAGCTTCCGGCGCAGCGTGAGCCCGGTGCGGATAAGGGAACCGAAGCGCGCATTGTCCTGCCATACCTCCCCACCGACGGCCGAAAGGGCTCCACTGACGCCAACGTCTGCCAGCATCGCCATCGCGGCCACAAAGGTATTGGTGATGGTGAACCATGCGTATTCCGGCTTTGACAAGTAACGGACAACAAGGATGCCGCTAAGGAAGCCCAGGACCTGAATAACAACCTGCGCGGAGGCAAAGCCGGCGAGCAGGCGGAACCAGCGGAGCCATTTCTGGCTCCGGTTGGAAAGGGTGTGGGGCGCTAGGCTGGTTGGGCGCTCCATTGGCGGATGGTGGCGCGCAAGGCCGCGGGGAGTTCCTGCGGCTGCCAGTCGGGAAGGAGCGCGCGCAGCCCGCGGATGTCCGCGCACCAGCGGTGGGGATCGCCGGGACGGGCGACTCCGAGGCAGGTGATCTTTTTTTCCGGCATGGTCATGGCGCGGATGGATTCGGCCAAGGCGAGCACGGGAGTTTCGATGCCGCTGGCTACGTTGAGCACGGTGCAGGTGTGGCGGGGGAGGGTGGCGGGGAGCAGGAGGAGGGCGCGGGAGAGGTCGTCGATGTGCAGGAAGTCGCGGGTCTCGGTGCCGGTGCCGTGGAGTTGCACGGGGTCGGCGGTGCCGGTGAGTTGCGCGTAGATTTCCCACGCGAGGAGGCGGCGCTGGCGGCTGCCGAAAAGGGAGAAGAGACGGCAGACGGCGATGCTGAGGCCGTAGCATTGGGTGTATTCGCGGGCGAGGAGTTCGCACGCGGCTTTGTGAAAGCCGTAGGGCGAGATGGGTGCGCACGGGGCGTCCTCGGCGACAGGCAGGCTCGCGGGATTGCCATAGACGGCGGCGCTGGAGGGGAAGACGATGAGCGGTTCGCGCCCGGAGCGGCGGACGCTGTCGAGGACATTGGTGAGGGTGACGGCGGTGGCGCGAAAGTCGCCCACGGGATCGGCGAGGGAGGCGCCGACGGAGGCGGAGCCGGCGGCTTGCAGGAGTAAGTCGGGGGTAAAGTCGCGGATGACCGGGGCGAGGTCGGTCTGGGCGGCGTCGGCCTGGCGATGGCGTCCCGGCCAGCCGGGGTCGGGCTGGCTGGAGCGGCTGATGCCGAGGACTTCATGGCCGGCGGCGGCGGCGAAGTAACCAAAGCTCGCGCCGACGAAACCGCGGCTGCCGATGATGAGGATTTTCAAGGGTGGGACTTAGCCGGAACGAAGCGGTTGCAATGGATTTTGAAAACGCAGAGGCGCAGAGACGCGGAGGGCGGAAAGGAAATAGTGCCAATCAGAAAACGATCACCCTTTGGTGAGCGTCGCGCGCGAATCCTCTGCGTTTTCGCGTCTCTGCGTTAAAAATGAAAATTGTGCCGCCCTTGCAGGGCTTATCTTTTTTTTGCGGGTTCCCAGGGCGTTGCCCTGGGCTGGCATGTCTTCGCACCTTTGGTGATCACTTCCGCTAGGCGCGTGAAGTGCATCACACGCTTTAACGGGCAAGAGCCGTTAGTTCCGCCAAGGTCATTTCGCGAATCAGGGCGTCGAAAGTGGTGGATGCCTCCCAACCCAGGAGGCGCTTGGCTTTGGCGGGATTACCGACGAGGCGGTGCGGCTCGGCGGGCCGCAGGAAGCGGCAATCCTGCCGGATATAACTCTCGGGATTAAGTCCGACTTCGGCAAAGGCGGCACTGACGATGTCCTGCACGGAGTGGAACTGGCCGGTGGCAAAGACGAAGTCCTCGGGCGTGCCGTGCTGGAGGGTGAGCCACATGCCGCGGACGTAGTCGCGGGCGTCGCCCCAGTCGCGCTGCGCGGTAAGATCGCCTAGGACTAACTCCTTTTCGAGACCCAGCTTGATGGCGGCGGCGGCGCGGCAGATTTTCCGGCTGACGAAGTTTTCGCCGCGCCGGGGAGACTCATGGTTGTAGGTTATCCCATTGCAGGCAAAGAGGCCGAAAGCCTGCCGGTAAACGCGGACCATCTGGGTGGCGAAGGCTTTGGCACAGCCGTAGGGGCTGGCGGGGTTGAAGGGGGTTTCCTCGTCCTGCGGGACTTGCGCGGGGTTGCCAAAGACCTCGCTCGACGAGGCATGGTAACAGCGCGGGCTGCCGGGCAGGTCGCGGATGATTTCGAGCAGGCGCAGGGTGGCTGTGGCGGTCATCTCGCAGGTGGACTCGGGTATCTCGAAGCTCAGGCCCACATGGCTCTGGCCGGCGAGGTGATAGATTTCCTGCGGGCGCACTTTGGCGAGGATGCGCCGGAGGGTGGTGGCGTCGTCGAGGTCGGCGTAGTGGAGAAAGAGCTGCCTGCCGTAGATGGCGGGGTTGTCGAAAAGGTGCTTCAGCCGCGAGCGGCTGAGCGTGCTGGTGCGGCGGACGATGCCGTGAACCGTGTAGCCTTTTCCGAGCAGCAGCTCGGTCAGATAGGAGCCATCCTGCCCGGTAATGCCGGTAATGAGAGCCAAGTCAGCCATATTAGGTCTTAGAGTGTGTACCGAAAGTGGAAAATGACCGCAGAGGCGCTGAGGTTTTGCGAGGAACGCAGAGGGACTTTGGCTGCTTTGCTCTGCGGGCCTCTGCGTCCTCTGCGCATCCGCGGTAAAAGGCAGACTTTTGGTCCATGCTCTTAGGTGTGCGCGGATTTTCGGGCAAGCTGCCGCCTTTGGTCAGATGCGCCGTCTTTGACGCGGGCAAAACCGTGGGGCTGGTATGGCATGTGGCGCAAATCGGCCGTGGGCCGAAAGGTGGGAGAGGGCAGGAAGCTAGGCGCGTTTGGCGACGGGCCTTTGCGGCTCGGCGTACTGGTAGTAGCTGCCGTAGCCGTATTCGGCCTCGGACAGACGGACGTCGTTGCAGACGAGGCCGAGGACATTGACCTGGCGGTGGCTGAGCAGGTCGAGCGCGCGGCGGCCCATGCGGGCGGAGGACTGGGCAAAGCGGACGACGAAGATAATGCCGTCGATCTTAGGCGCGAGACTTAGCGTGTCATCGGCCACGAGGACGGGCGCGCTGTCGAAGATGATGAAGTCATACAGGTCATAGACATCCTGAAGAAACTGGTCGGTGACTTTGCCGAGGAAGTGTTCGGCGGGGTGGGGGATGGACTTGCCGCGCGGGAGGAAGGAGAGATTTTCGATGTCGGTTTTAACAACCGCGTCGGCCCATGGGATGCGCTGCTGGAGGACTTTGGAAAAGCCGGGGGCATCCGGCGGTGCGGGGAAAAGGCCGTGCAGACGGCCACGGCGGATGTCGGCGTCGATGAGGAGGACTTTGGCCCCGGAGAAGGCGAGGGTGATGGCGAGGTTGGAGGCGACGGTGGTCTTGCCTTCATTGGGGGCGGCGCTGGTGATGAGCAGGGTCTTGGGCCGGGCGCCTTCCACGGGGAGAAAGAGCAGGGACGAGCGCAGGGTGCGATAGGACTCCAGGAGCGAGTGGCGGGCGTCGCTGTGCTTTAGCAGAGCCAGCTCGCCGGTCATGTTTTCGCTCGGGATCTGACCTAGGATGTGCTCGGGGTAATGCGCGCCAAACTCGATGAAGGAGCTGATGCGGTCGTCCAGCTTGTCCATGATGAACAGGATCAGCAGACCTACCAGCAAGCCGATGGCGAAACCAATCCCCATGATCTTGACGAGGCCCGGTTTTATCGAGAGCGCGGGCGAGGCTTTGGCCAGAATTGAGACCGTGTCCTGATCGACGTTCCTGGTCACATCGACGCTGCGCAGGTTGGCCAGGAGCCGGTCATACTGGCCTTTGGTGCGTTCGCCTTTGGCCTTGATGCGGTCAAACTCCGCGACCCGCCGGCTCAGGTCGAGTGCCTTGTCGCTCCACTGCTGGATGACACTTTCGAGGTTCTTGATTTGCAGGCCGATGGACTCGCGGCGGGTCTTGAGGGTATCGACGCTCTGGCTGCGGAAGGCGTCGATGAGCTTTTCGCCGCGGGCGATCTGTTCGTCGAGGCTGACGATGACGGGATGCTTCGGGCGGAGGTAGCGGGAAAAGTCCTCGCGCTCGGCCTTGAGCATCTGGAGCTGCTGCCGGGCTTTCTGATATTCGGCCATCGGACCGTAGTTGGCCAGCGTGGTGTCGCGCGCTGCCGAGGTGCCGGTGGCGGAGGGAACGGGGGTCTTTTCGCGGTCCAGGTTTTGGTCGAGGTTGAGCAGGTTGAGCAGGTCGAATTCGGTCTTAAGGTCGGCGATCTGCTGGTTCAGCTTGCCCAGGTAGAGGCCGGCGCTGTTACCTTCCTCGTGCAGGAAACCGATGTTATTTTCCTTTTGAAACTCATGGAGCTTTTCGCCATCGGTTTCCATTTCCTTTTCCAGCCGCACCAGCTCGTCCTGGATCGCCACGGTGGTGCTCTCGGACTTTTGCGAGCGCATCTCTTTCTTGGTGGCGACATATTCCGCCATGCACGCATCGAGATAGGTCTTGGTGTAAAGCGGGGACTCGCCCTCGGTGCGCATGATGAAGATGGAGGCGCGCGGCATCTGGCCGACTTCGAGTTTCACCTTCTCATGGCTTAGCTCCGGGTGCAGGGCGGCGACGCGGGCCTTGGCGCGCTCCTGGACTTCGGCGCTTTGCATGAGGGCGACCTGGGTGCCGAAAAAGTTGACCAGTTCCTCGCTATAGGCCGCGCCTTCGGTCAGGCGGAGCTGGCCGCTGACCATGAGCTGGCCTTCCGAGCGGAAGGCGGGGGGCATTTGGGAAACATACCAGGCCGCCGCGCAGAGGCTGAGGCTGATGGTGAGAAAGACGACCCACCACCGCCGGCGCAGGATGGTGAGATAGCGGTTGAGCTGGATGCGGCCTTTGGCCCAGACGGACGAAAAGGACTGCGCGGATGCGGCGGGCGTGGGCATGCGGGACTTAGAAGTTAATCAGCCGCTCGGGCACGATGATGAGGTCGTCCGGCTCGATGACCGGGTCTTTCTCCACATGGCCTTTGTCCAGGATCTCGACTAAGTCCACAATGGTGGTCTCGGTCTGCGCCGGCCCTTTTTTGCGCACCAGCTTGACCTTGCGCCGGTTGGCAAAATCCGCGAGCCCGCCGGCGCGCAGGATGACTTTGCTCAGGGTCAGCGTCTCGTCGGCGGGGATTTCCATGGAGCCCTGGTTTCTGACCTGACCCATGAGATAGACCTTGCCCCGCGAGCGTGTGCTCAGCGTGTCGAGCCCGACGATGACCGTGGCCTTATAGAAGTATTCCTTTTCCAGCAGCGGCTTGATGGCGAGCGCCGCCTGCTTGCAGGTCTTGCCGGCCACGGTGACGCGCCCGATGTACGGCACCTCGATCTCGCCCGAATCGGTGACGAAAAGCGGGATCGGTTCCCGGCGCTCCTCGACCACGCGGTAGCTCAGGCGGTCGCCGTTGCCGAGCTTGGTCCTGTCGTTGAGCACGTCCATCGAGTTGGTCAGCGCCACGGTGCTGGCGGCGGAGGTGCTGACGGGCGCTTTTTCGGCGGGGGCGGGGTTTTGCTGCGGCGCGCTCTGCTGCGCGGTGGCGGTGGTGAAAGCGAGCGCGCCGGCGAGGAGCAGGCGCACGGCGAGGCGGCGCAGAGGATGGGGGTAAAGTTCGAGGATCAAGGGTTTGGTAGGTGGAACATCCGCCGCCCGTATCGTCAAGTCTAGCGGCATCATTTTCAGAATTGGTACGTGAACATCAGCCCCACGCGGTTTTGCCGGTAGTTCTGCGCCTCGTTGTCCGAGGTCTTTTCCGTGAACTGATAGCTCACCGTGGCGGACAGCTTTTTCGTCAGGCGGCAGCCGGTGCTGAGCGCGAGGCCGAAGCGCTGGTAAGGCAGTGCGCCCGTGCTGCCCGTCTCCACCGTGTCCTCGTAGAAGACCGAGGTCGAAAGGTCGAACCTCGGCGAGAGCTGGAGGATCGAGGAGTAGTTGACGTAGGTCGTCTCCAGCGACTGGGCAAACAGCCCGATCTGGCTGTCATGCCCGACCGATAGCTTGTCCTGGTAATAGCGGTTCAGCCGGTGCGTGATCGTGAGATTGGCGTAATAGCTGTCAGGGCTGGCCGCGGTGGTTTGGGGCAAAGAGGTGGCCGCCACGGTCCCGGCGGCGGCCGTTGTGGCTGCGGGTGTCGGGTTGTCGAAATAAGTCCCCTGATAACCCGCCGCCGCGTAGATGCGCGTGTAGTGCGTGAGCAGGAGCTGCAGGTACGGCCCCACGCTCACGCGCGAGGCGTCATCCTGCGGCGCTTCCGGGTAGCGCGTGCGCGAGGCCACCGACTCCAGCCCCACATTCAGCGCCCCGGTCAGCAGCAGCGCCGCCGAGCCCGCCACCTGATCGGTGGTGCGATCCTGCGCGTTCGCGCTCGTGGTCACAGACGGCGCGGCTGTCGTCGTGCCCGTCACCAGGAAAGTCGTGTGGTCGTAGCCCACGGACAGCATCACATCATTGGCATCCCACAGTACCCCCAGCCCCGCCGTATTCACCCATCGGCCAAACCGCGCCACATTGCTGAGCTGCCCCTGGCCCGCGGGATCCTGCTGATAGGAAAACTGGTCATGCAAATCCACCCGGAAATCCCCCACGTACACTTGCCAGCGCAGCTCCGAATCCGGCGAGACCAGCAGGTCGTTCGTGTTTAGCGCCGAGTGCGACAGATACTTCGTCAGCCCCAGCGTGGTATGAAAGCGCAGGACGTTCAGCTTCGTGGCCGGCCACACCGCCTCGATGCCGAGCTGCGGATTGAAAAGAAAGTCCGACTCCACCGGCGTTGTCTTGCCATTGGCCAGACTCACATTGTCCACCCACTCCGAGCGCAGCCCCGCGCTGAACCGAAACAGAATCGGCCCCACCTTTATATTCGACTCCGTAGGCAGCGGCTGCTCCACCCGCTGCCGCGCCAGCGAAGGCCGCGGCGCCTCCTGCGCCCATGCCCCCGCCGCCAGCCACGCACTCAGCAGCACGGGCAGCCCCGCCTTTTTGCAAAAAAAAACGCGGGTCTGGCGGAGCGGGGCAAAGCGGCGGGCGGCGGCCCTTTGAGGGGCGGTTTTCAAAAGGGCGGCACCGTAGCGCGTGCCGCCTCACGGGCAATGGAAAACCTGAGCCCGCGCGGGGCCGCCGCATATGACCTATACGTCCCGTACGACTTATATGACCTATGGGTGCCCTCGCGAAAAAGCAGCGCACCCGGAAAAAACCATTGCGGGCCGCCCGGCGCGCGCTTATACCCGCGGCGTGAAAATTACTCCGCATTGGTGGCATAACTGAAGACGGGCTCGCGCCCGGCGTCTCTCGACGCCGGCGCAGTCGTCGCCACCCGCGCGCCGCACTCTCCAGCCCGACGACTCCCCGCACGGATCGCCGGGCCTTTTCATTTTCACCCCTTGCCGCACCATGACCCTGCCACCGCTCAAATATAACGCCGACGGCCTCATCCCCGCCATCGTCCAGGACGCCACCACCCACCGCGTCCTGATGATGGCCTGGATGAACGCCGCCGCGCTCGAAGCCACGCTCAAGACCGGCTGCATGAACTACTGGAGCCGTTCGCGGCAGAAGTTCTGGCTCAAAGGCGAGACCAGCGGACACACCCAGCGCGTCCTAAGCTGGGCCGTGGACTGCGACGCCGACACGCTGCTCTTTACCGTGCAGCAGACCGGCGGTGCCTGCCACACCGGCTACGAGAGCTGTTTCTTTCAAACCTACACGCCCGGCGGCACGCCCGTGCCAGTGGGCGAGGGCAAGGTCTTTGACCCCGCGGCAACCTATGAAAGTAAGCAGTAGGCAGTAAGCAGCAAGAAGCTGCGTCTTACTTTCCTTTCATACCTCATCCTTCATACCCCATATTTTTCCATGTCCCTGCCCCTTCATCCATCGCCCGCCGAGTTCCGCGAGCTGGCGCAATTAGGCAACACGATCCCGGTTTTCACCGAGCTGATCGCCGATGCCGAGTCGCCCGTTTCCGCTTTTCAGAAAATCGACGAAGGCGGTTACTCGTTCCTTTTCGAGTCCGTCGAGAAGAGCGATCAGGCCGGACGTTACTCCTTTGTCGGCGCGCAGCCGCGGCTGACCTTCGAGAGCCGCGGACGGACGATCCGTATCGTGGAAGGCGGTGCGGTGCGGGAGTACGAGACGGCGCGCGACCCATTGCACGAGTTGGAGGAGCTGATGGGTCGGTTCAAGTTTGTGCCCTCGCCAGCCTTGGAGGAATCAAGGTTCGCGGGCGGGGCGGTGGGCTATCTCGGCTATGACATGGTGCGGTTTTTCGAGCCGAGCATTGCCGCGCCGCCGCCGGACTCGCTTGGCCTGCCGGAGAGTTTCTTTTTCCTCGCGGAGACGGTGCTTATTTTCGACCACCGCACGCGCCGCCTGCGCATCGTCGCGAATGCTTTCGTAGACAGCGACCCAGACGCCGCCTACGCCGTCGCCGCGGCCAAGATCGCCGCGCTCGCCGCGAAGCTGAACCAGCCGACCCATCTGCCGCCCATCTACGTGGACCGCGAGCCCGCGCCGCTCACGCCCACGGCCAACACCACGCGCGAGGAATACATGCAGATGGTGCGCGACGGCATGGAGTTCATAAAGGCGGGCGACATCTTCCAGTTTGTCCCGTCGCAGCGCTTCGAGACGGATTACAGCGGCGATGCGCTGACCTTGTATCGCGCGCTGCGCTTCGTGAACCCATCGCCCTACATGTTCTGCCTCAAATTCGCCGGTAAGTTCGCTCTCGTAGGCAGTTCGCCGGAAGTCCATGTCCGTGCGATCAACGGGCGCATCGACATCCGCCCCATCGCCGGCACCCGCCGCCGCGGGGCCAACGCTGCCGAGGACGAGGCCAACGCCGCCGAGTTACTCGCCGACCCCAAAGAGCGCGCCGAGCACCTCATGCTAGTCGATCTCGCCCGCAACGACGTGGGCCGCGCCGCCGAGTATGGCAGCGTGCAGGTCAGTGACTTTATGACCGTGGAAAAATACAGCCACGTCATGCACATCGTCTCCAACGTCCACGGCACCCTCCGCCCCGACCGCACCGCGTATGACGTGATGCGCGCCACGTTTCCCGCCGGCACCGTCAGCGGCTCGCCGAAGGTGAGGGCGATGCAGATCATCAACCAACTGGAGAAAAACAAGCGCGGTGTGTATGCCGGTGCGGTGGGTTACTTCGGCTTCGACGGGCACAGCGACTCGTGCATCGCGCTGCGGACGGTGGTGCTGAAAGACGGGAAGGCTTTCGTGCAAGCCGGGGCGGGGATTGTGGCTGACAGCTCCCCCGAGTCCGAGCATCAGGAGTGCGTGAACAAGGCGATGGGTATGATGGCCGCCATCGCCCGCGCTAAACAGATCCAGTGACCCATACCTATGCTGCTTGTCATCGATAACTACGACTCCTTCACCTACAACCTCGTCCAATACTTCGGCGAGCTGGGGGCTGATCCTTTGGTGAAGCGAAACGACGAAATAACACCCAACGAAATCGCTGTGCTCCAGCCTGCGCGCATCGTTATCTCACCCGGCCCTTGCACTCCGAATGAGGCCGGCATCAGCAACGAGGTCATCCGCCGCTTTGGCCCCACGGTGCCGTTGCTCGGCGTGTGCCTTGGGCACCAGTGCATCGGCCATGTTTTCGGCGGCGAGGTTGTCCGCGCCGGGCGGCTCATGCACGGGAAAACCTCGCCCATCCTGCATCATGGCACCGGTGTCTTTGCCGGCCTGCCGAATCCCTTCGACGCCACGCGCTACCACTCCCTGCTGGTGAAGCGTGAGACCTTTCCCGCTGCGCTTGAAATCACAGCCGAGACCGCCGAGGGCGAAATCATGGGCTTGCGACACCGCGAGTTTCCCATCCACGGCGTGCAATTTCATCCCGAAAGCATCCTCACGCTCGAAGGCAAGCGCCTGCTGCAAAACTTCCTCGCGATTTAGCGGCGGAACATCTCCAGCGCGGCGTCGCGTTCGCGGTGGTGATCGACTATTGGGAGCGGGTAACCGCGTGCCAGGGTGAGGCCGGGCGCGGGCGGTTCGCAGAGTTTTGGCGCGGGCGTGTCACGCAGCTCGGGCACCCACTTTTTGATGTAGTCGCCGGCTGGGTCGAAGCGCTTGGTCTGCGACCATGGATTTTGGATGCGAAAGTACGGCGCGGCGTCCGTGCCGGTGCTGGCGCTCCATTGCCAGCCGCCGTTGTTGCTCGCGATCTCGCCATCCACGAGCCGCCGCATGAACCAGCTCTCGCCATGCATCCACCAGACGCGCAGATCCTTCGTGAGAAACATCGCGGTAATCATCCGCACGCGGTTGTGCATGTAACCCGTGGCGTTAAGCTCGCGCATGCCCGCATCCACGATAGGGAAGCCCGTCTGCCCCGTGCACCAGCGCTGGAAAGCCTCGCCGCCCGGCTGCCGCTCGGGCCGCCAGTGGTCGCGCCATTTCAAATCGCGGTAGTGCTCCTGCAACTCGTGGTCGAGCACGTCCGGCCAGTGCCAGAGCACCTGCATGTAAAATTCCCGCCAGATGAG
>JANXWQ010000267.1 GCA_025351065.1 Chthoniobacter sp.
AGCACCGGGAACACTTCGGCCGCCGCCGCCGCGTACGCCGCGCGCGCCGGCATCGCGAGCATCGTGCTCTTGCCCGCGGGAAAGATCGCGCTCGGGAAACTCGCGCAGGCCTTCATGTACGGCGCGAAAGTCGTGGCCGTCGAAGGCAACTTTGACGACGCCCTGCGGCTCGTCCGCGAGATCGGCGAGACCGAGCCGATTGCGATTGTGAACTCGATCAATCCGTACCGGCTCGAAGGACAGAAGACCGCGAGTTTCGAGATCATCGAAGTGCTCGGCGATGCGCCGGACGTGCATGTGCTGCCGGTCGGAAACGCGGGCAACATCAGCGCCTACTGGATGGGCTACCGCGAGTTTCACCAGCTCGGTCGCTCGACCAAACTGCCGAAAATGGCGGGCTTCCAAGCCGCCGGATCGGCCCCGATTTTTTACGGCAAAGTCGTGGCGAAACCCGAGACTGTCGCCACCGCCATCCGCATCGGCAACCCGGCGAGCTGGGACTTGGCGAACGCCGCGATCAAGGACAGCGGTGGCTCGATCGACATCGTGACCGACGGTGAAATCCTCTCCGCGCAGCAATGGCTCGCCGCGAATGAAGGCATCTTCGTCGAGCCAGCCAGCGCCGCGAGCATCGCGGGACTTTTCAAATCCCTCGAAGCCCAGCCCGGCTCCGGGTGCCCCTTCCCGCACATAGCTGAGGGCAGCAAAATCGTCTGCACCGTCACCGGCCACGGGCTCAAAGACCCCGACATCGCCCGCGAACAGTGCGGCTCCGTGATCCCCGCGAAGGCCGATAAAACCGAGATTCTCCGGCTCATCGCCGGCTGATTTCTCCCGCTCCCAAAAAAACTATGCCTGACACCCTCACCACCGTTTTCCGCTGGGTCGATTCCACGTCCTGGGAACTCGATTTCTTCGGCCTCCCGCACCGCATCCCATGGCCGCAGGATGTCGATCCCTCCGTCGCCAACAATGACCCCTTCGAGATCGAGCACATGCTCCGCGCCATCGGCGCCATGGGCGCGGAACTGACCGAGCCGTGGAAATCCTTCGACCAGGCCGCGGCGCACCTCGATGAACTCGCCGACGCCATCGACGACTCCGAAGCCACGGAGGCTGGCGAACTGCTCGCGCAGTTTGAGCAGCTTCATCCCGGCACCTCGTTCGGGCTGTTTCATCGCGGGACCGTCGCGCGGCTGGAGGGGCGCGAGGACGACGCCATCGCGCTCTTCCGCGCGGCCACGGAGAAGACGCCAAACATCAGCGCGATCTGGAACAACCTCGGCGTCATGCACGCCATGCGCGGCCAGCGCGACGAGGCGTGCGCCGCTTTCAAAAAGTCGCTCGAAATCACGCCCAACGACCGCACCGCGCTCGAAGGGCTCGCGCAACTCCGCGTCCTCATCAAACTCCTGCGCGACCCGAACGATCCGAACTCCGCCGCCTTCGTGGATGTGCCGTCGTTTTCGAAGATGGTCGCGCAGCAGCTCCAGCAGGTCGTCAACGATCCCGACCAGCTCCTCGCGCAAGGCGAGCACCTGCTTCAGCAGGGCTTTGTCCCCGAACTCGGCCTCCAGGCGCTCCAGCGCGCGCACGCGCTGCGGCCTGATCGCCGCGCCGTCTTCGGCCTCACCGCCGCGTACCGGCTTGCCAATCAGCTCGATCAGGCGCGCGCGACCATCGAGCCCTACACCGCGCAGGCTCCGCAAGATCCCGAGGGCTTTTTCCACCTCGCCCAAATCTGCAACGCCACCGGCGACAAGGACGGCGAGACTCGCGCGCTCGAAACGCTGCTCACGCTCGACCCCAACGCCCAAGCCCCGCTCGGCATCCACTTCGGCCTCACGCAGAGCGAGCACGATCCGAAAAAAGAGCAGGCGCTCGCCAAGTTCGGCGAGGAGCGGAAGTCGTGGATGGCCTTCATCCTCGCGAGCAACATCGCCCGCCAGCGCGGCGATGCGCCGACCGCGGTGAAGTGGGCCGAGCGCGCCCATGATGTCGCGCCGGAGTCCGAGGACGTGCTCCTGCATTACACCGCCGCGCTCGGCGAAGCGCGCGGCTTTGAAAAGCTCGTCAGCATCATCAAGCCCAAGATCGACAGCGGGAAATTCACCAAGCGCGTTGATTGGAACTACGCGCAGACCTTGCAGCAAATGGGCCTCACGAACGACGCCATCGGCGTGCTGCGCAAAGCCATCGCGGGCGAAGTGCCCGCCGAATTCAAAGCCTCCGCCACGCTCATGATCGACGCGTGGAGCGGACTCGTCGCCGGCTGCGGCGTGCCGCTGGAAGTCCACCAGGCCGGCTGCCTCCAGCGCCCCGTCGTGCTCGTGCTCGACGACGGCGACGGCGGCTACGTTTTGAAAGCCGGCGCGAAGCTGCCGGCCGAGAGCACCTTCCCGTGGCGGGCCGCTGCCGCCGACGTGCAGGTGCCGCTCCAGCAAGGCCAGAGCGGGGGCAGCGCCGAGCCGCGCATCCTCGGCGCGTTCGTCGTCCGCGGCGCGAATCCCGCGCTCAAGACCATCGACTGCCACCTCGTCGGCCTCCCCGATGGCGCGCTCCACTTCCGCGCCAGCCAAGGCGGACGCCGCCTCCAGGTCGGCTGGGCGCCCACCGGCATCCAGCGCTAAGCCGCGATTGACAACCACCCTTCGCCCGCCAAACTTCGCGCCCCTTTTCCGATGAGCCTCATCGTCCAAAAATACGGCGGCACGTCCGTCGGCAATCCCGAACGCATCCTCAACGTCGCGCGCCGCGTCGTCGCTACGCAGGAGGCGGGGCATCGCGTCGTCGTCGTCGTCTCGGCCATGAGCGGGGTCACGGACGGGCTGATCAAACTCGCCAAACAGGTCTCGCAAAACCCCGCCGAGCGCGAGATGGACGTGCTCCTCTCGACCGGCGAGCAGACCACCATCGCGCTCACCGCCATGGCCATCCACGGGCTCGGGCACAAAGCCGTGTCGCTCACCGGCGCGCAGGCCGGCATCATCACCGACGGCGTGCATACCAAGGCGAAGATCGCCAACATCACGCCCAAGCAAATCCACGCGCACCTCAACAACGACGAGATCGTTATTGTCGCCGGCTTCCAGGGCGAGACCACCGACGGGCGCATCACCACGCTCGGGCGCGGCGGCAGCGACCTCACCGCCATCGCCATCGCCTCCGCGATCAAGGCCGACATCTGCCAGATTTTCACCGACGTGGACGGCGTCTATACCTGCGACCCGCGCATCGTCCCGACGGCGCGGAAAATCGACGCCATCAGCTACGACGAAATGCTCGAAATGGCGTCGAGCGGCTCAAAGGTCATGCAGTCGCGCAGCGTCGAGTTTGCCAAAAAATTCGGCGTCGTCTTCGAGGTGCGCAGCTCTTTCAACAACAACCCAGGGACCATCGTCACCGAAGAAACTCAAGATATGGAAAACGTCGTCGTCCGCGGAGTCAGCATCGAAAAAAACCAGGCCAAGGTCACCATCCGCCAAGTGCCCGACCGCCCAGGCACCGCCGCCAAAATCTTCAGCGCGCTCGCCGCCACCAACACCATCCTCGACATGATCGTGCAGAGCGACAGCGTGGGCGACACCAACGACATCTCCTTCACCCTCAACAAGGACGAGCTGCCCAAAGCGCAGCAGGCCGTGAACAGCGTGATGAAAGAGATCGGCGCGAAGGACATCGTCACCGAGGAAGGCATCGCGAAACTCTCCATCGTCGGCATCGGCATGCGCTCGCACAGCGGCGTGGCCGCGCGGCTTTTCGAGGCGATGGCCGCGGGCGGGATCAACATCCAGCTCATCTCCACGAGCGAGATCAAGACGGCCGTCATCATCGACGAGGCCAAGATTCACGAGGCCGCGCAGCTCGCGCATGAGGCCTTTGGGCTGAGCGGGAAAGCGTAGGGCAGCAACCCGATCAACCCTGCGTTTCTCCATAGAGCTAGGCGGCTTGGGAGCCTCGATACCTGATAGAAGTGGCGCGCATCCCGCCTCAACCCGCCATATAGCCTCGTCATCAAGTTCGGATTGAACCCGCCGCAAATGCTTCAGGTGAAGGCTTAATCCCAGCTTGGTAGGCTTGCAACTTGAACATCTGCATCAGACCCTCAGGAGATGGATCTCCACAAAACAATCGCCGTTCTGAACGAAATGGAACGCGTGGGAGTAATCAGCCGTTATGCAATCGGGGGAGCGGTAGCCGCCTTCCTCTTCATCGAGCCTGGATCCACGTACGATTTGGATATTTTCTTTGGAGTAGAACTCGCACCAGGGGAAATTCTGACACTGAGTGGGATCTATGCCTTTCTGCAGGGACGCGGTTATCTCCCCGATCGCGAAAATATCATGATCGAAGGATGGCCCGTTCAGTTTCTTCCTCCAGGTACGCCGCTTGTGGAGGAGGCACTCAACGAGTGCCTGGCGTTCGATATACAAGGCGTGGCGACGCGCGTTTTTTCACAGGAACATCTGATGGCGATCTGTCTCGAAACCGGTCGCCCAAAGGACCATGCCCGCTTAGTTCAATTCCTTGAAGAAGGGACGGCTGACAACGATCGATTTTTGAGTATTGTCCACCGTTCGAAGTTGCTACCGAAATGGGAACGCTTTAGAAAACTTTTCCTAGCGCCATGAACACTGAACTGCTCGCAAAAATCTACAAAGCCAAGGACGCACGGAGGAAGCACCTCGTTCATCTTCCGTTGGATAAAAAGATCGAGATCATTGAACAGCTTCGCGACATGGGCATCGCCCTGCGGGCGGCACGCAGGGTGTTTGCCAAAAACTTCGTTAAATCGGATGTCGTCCGCACATGCAGGGTCCAAATTCCCGCGCAAAATCCGCCTGAATAACGCGCGCATCTTTTCCAAACGGGATCTTCTATCAACGCGGGCGGATGGCCGAGCCTAGGAGGAAGAAGTTGAGGCGATGAGGGCGAGCGGAGAGAGCCCTTCATGATATGTGTCCATCTAGTCGCTGAAGTTAAGGTTGATATTGCAAAATTCTCGGCCGAGCAGCTTCCGAGTTGGGTGAAGGTTAACGCCCTGATGATTTTGTGTCCTTTTCTTCGGGAGCAGGTCCATGCCTTGTCCGCGAGATGCGGATACAATCCGATCATTCTTCCCGATGATCCACGTCCCTACGATCCGTCTTGAGCAGGTGGAAAAACAGACGCCTCCCGCGGAAATCTCTGAAGAGCGGGCTTTCGTGCAGTTATAGAGATTCTCGGATTCTAACCGGGCGGCTTTACAGCCTCGCGAGTCAATGGGTGGGCTCGAAACGAACAGCGAACAATGGCTAGTTCGCCACGAGTTCACGACCAGTGTGCTGGGCGAGGGCGAACTGGGTGAGGGCGCGGGTGATGGAGGTGCGGACGATTTCGATGCGGGTGCCGACGGGGGCGGCGTCGAAGACGCGGACCACGTCGCGGGAGCGCATGCGGATGCAGCCGTAGCTGGCGGGGCGGCCGATTTTCCACTCCTCGGGGGTGCCGTGGATGTAGATGCCGCGGTCGAAGGCGCGGGCGTTGCCGGCTTCGAGGCCGCGGAGATGGAGGATGCGGGTGACGATGGGATCGCGGCCCGGCGAGTTCGGGCGGAGGATTTCGCCGGTGAAATGCTGGCTCTTGAAAACCGCGCCCTCCGGCGCACCCGCGCCAACTTTGGACGCGACCTCAAGCAGCCCGAGCGGCGTGGCGTAGCTGCGGGGCTGGTCGCCGAGGCCGTACTTTGAGGTGGAAACTGGGAACTGCGCGACGCGCTGGCCGTTTTCGATGACGGCGAGCTTTTGCTCGGTCACGCTGACGATGATCGCGGTGCTGCCAAACATCGGCACCGGCGCGGCGCAGATGGCAAAAAGCGCGCAGAATTTGGCCGCCCATGAGTTCATTTTCATGGGAAACCCAGTTTAGCAGCCGCCGTGCCGGGCGTTGTTTTTTAATGCTTTCCAGAACCCAACCGGCCCGGTGCCAGACTCACGCCGCCAGCGGTGCGCCGGTGTCGCGGCCGGGGAAGCGCAGGCTCGGCATCCATTGCGCGAGGGAGCAGAGGGCCACGTAGGAAAAACCGGTGAGGAAGAGCGAGAGGAACATCGCGTTCAGCCACTGCTCGTGCGCCATGGAGCAGCCGAGCAGGTAGGCGAAATAGATGGCGAACAGCAGCTCGATGAAAGGCACCACGCTTTTGATCGGGATGTAGCGGGCCTTTTTCCACGCCTGCGTTTTGCTCTGGATGCCGTACTTCGGTGTGCGCGTGAATTCGGACTGATGCCCGAGCATGGCCTCCAGCACGGCGCGCGTGTTGTTGATCGCGAGGCCGATGCCCAGCGCCAGCACCATCGGTAGCAGGCACAGTTCTTTCAGCCACGTTTTGGGATGCAGTTCACGCTGCGCCACTACGTAGAAAATCGCCGCCGGGAGCGAGGCCGAGAGGTAGATCGGGATATTGATCAGCAGCGCATGCCAGGAGAACGCACCGCCCTCGCCGCCGGTCGCGGGGTGCATGAGGATGCAGAGGAAAAAGAGCAGCAGATACGCGTAGTTCGAGGTGAGGTGCGCGGTGCTTTCGAGCTTGATGAGCAGCGGCAGCTTCGCGCGCCAGACCGCGGGGAGCAGCTTGCCGCAGGTCTGGATCGAGCCTTTGGTCCAGCGGTGCTGCTGCGACTTGAAGCCGTTCATGTCCACCGGCAGCTCCGCGGGCGTCACCAGGTCGGGCAGGAAAATGAAGCGCCAGCCCTTGAGCTGCGCGCGGTAGCTGAGGTCGAGGTCTTCGGTCAGCGTGTCGTGCTGCCAGCCGCCGGCATCCGCGATGCACGAGCGCCGCCAGAGCCCGGCTGTGCCGTTGAAATTGAAGAACCGGCCCGCCCGGCTGCGCGCCGTTTGCTCCAGCAGCAGATGCCCGTCGAGGAACATCGCCTGCACCCGTGTCAGCACCGAGTACGTGCGGTTCAGATGCCCCCAGCGCGTCTGGATCATGCCCACTTTCGGGTCGGTGAAGTAATGCACCGTCTTCATCAGCATGTCCGGCGCGGGGACAAAATCCGCATCGAGAATCAAGACGAATTCCCCTGTGCAGGACGCCATGCCCGCCTCCATCGCCCCCGCCTTGAAGCCCGTGCGATCCGTCCGATGCACCAGCTCGATGTCCAGCCCAGCCGCCTTCAGCTCGGCCACCTGTTTGGCCGCGATCTCCGTCGTTTCATCCGTCGAATCATCCAGCACCTGCACCTGCAGCAGCTCGCGCGGATACTCCAGCGCGGCGACCGCTTTGAGCAGCCGCTCCACGACATACAGCTCGTTGAAGATCGGCAGTTGCACCGTGATCCGCGGCAGTTTCTCAAAGGTCGCAAGCGGCAGCGGCGGCCGGTTGCGGTTCTTGAGATAGAGATACACGATCACATAGCGATGCAGCCCATAGAGCGAGAGGCCCGACAGAACGATGAAATAGCAGATGGTCCAAATGGTGTTACCCAAACTTCCTGACATAGTGTTTTTTTGGCCCATTCGGGCGCGAACAAGCGCGGAATCATGGCGGGGCAAGCCCTTTGGTCAAGCGGGAAAAATCCGGGCGCGGGCAGGGTGCGGCGCGGGCCAAAATAACTGGCTCGTGCGTTCCAACGGCAAGACCGTGCTGACGCGCTCCGCCCGGCGCGAAATGCAGTTCAACTACGATGGCCGCAAGCCCGTCACCTACACCATTCACCTCACCGAAGGCGGCGACACGCCGGTCAGCAACGTCATCGACTACACCCTCAGCGAGGAGGCCGCGCAGAAGCTCGGGCCGCGGCTGATCGACGACGATTTCGACGGCGACGGCGCGCGCAATCCGCTGGTTCCGCGCGGCCAGTAGGCGGCGGTTTTTTCAATCCGCACCGAGCGCCGCGAGCACTGCGGCGATGTCGCCCAAGTCGTCGAAAAGAAAATCCGGCGCGTGGGTCGCGAGCTGGTCGCGGGTGAATTTGCCGGTGGCGATGGCGATGGCCTGCGCGCCGATGGCCCGCGCGCAGGTGATGTCGTGCGGCGTGTCGCCGAGGACGAAGATGCGCTCGGGCGCAAAGTCGACGCCGTGGCGTTCGAGCGCGCGGGCCTTGGCGAAATGGCCGAGCTGGTCGCGGTCGTGGTGGTCGTCGGCATAGGCGCCAAACTCGAAAAAATGCCACACGCCGTAGTGCAGCAGCTTGATCTCCGCGCCGCGGGCGAGATTGCCGGTGAGCAGCGCGAGCACCATGTCCGCGCGCGGCTTCAGCGCGTCGAGTAGCGGAAGGATACCAGGCAGCAGGCGGCCCGGAGTGCGGGGGATTTCGCGGGCGAGGTGGTGCAGGTAGCCGTCGAAAAAGGCGGCGATGTTTTCCAGCGTCTCCGGCAGCCGGTGCGCGGCCAGCATCCGCCGCACGATGCCCGAGTCGGTGCGGCCGGCGATCTCGATTTTGGAAAGGTCATCGTCGATGCCGAAGCGGTCGCGGAAGCCGAGGCGCAGCGCGCGCTCGCCCGCGCCGCCGGAGGTCAGCAGGGTGCCGTCGATGTCGAAGAGGATGAGCTTTTTTTCCGCAGTCATGGGTGGAGAAAGTGGCAAACCCCGCGCCCCTTGTCACCCCGTCTTCCTGCCGCGCGGCACGGCGCGCGCTTACCCCTTTCGCCCGCCCGATGAAAAAACCCGAACTCCTCATCCTCGCCCTCGCGCTGCTCGCCGCCGCGGCCAAGGTTTATTGCGCGTGGACGACCATCGGCACGGCGGACGTCGCCTTTTTCGCGCAGTACGGGCACATCGTCGCCGAGCGTGGCGTGGCGGCGGTTTACCGCGAGGTGCCGATCTACAATCACCCGCCGCTGCTCACGGAATACATCGGCCTCGTGGCGGATTGGTCCGGCGGCTCGGGCCGGGCGGTGGCGCGGATGATCCGGCTGCCGGGCATCGCCGCCGACTTCGCGCTCGTGCTCACGCTGCTGTGGGTGCGGCGCAAAACGGGCCGCCCCGCGTGGTGGCTGCTGGCGCTCTTCGCGGTCAGCCCGGTGTCGTTCATGATCTCGGGCTACCACGGCAATTTCGACCCCTTCATCGCGCTCGGCCTCACCCTCACGGCCGCCGCGTGCCTCACCGGCGACGCCCGCCTCTGCGGCCTGCTCCTCGGCCTCACCGCGCAGGTGAAAGTGATCCCCGTCCTCGTCGCGCCGGTCTTCTTTTTCTTCTGGCTGCACCGGCGGCGCGCGGTGCCGTTCACCGTCACCGCCGCGGTCGTCACGCTCACCGGCTGGATCGTGCCGCTGCTCGAAGTGCCCGGCCTCTTTTTCCGCCAGTCCCTCGGCCAGTCGAGCATCTGGGGCTGGTGGGGCGTTTCCTTTTTGCTGCGCGCGACCGGCGTGCCCGCGCTGCACTCGTCGCTGCCGCCGTACGGGGCGGTGCAGAGCGTCATCATTCTTGTTTTCAAAATCGTCATCATCGGCGGCATCCTCGCGCTGGCGTGGCGGCGGCGCGTGCGGCCGGCGGTCGAGATTTTCTCCACGCTGGCGCTCGCGTTTCTCGTCTTCCTTGTCTTCGCGCCGGGCTTCGGTGTGCAGTATTTGCTGTGGCTCCCGCCCTTCCTGCTGCTGCGCTCGGCGCGCTGGTCGGTGGCAGTCATGGGTGCGTCGGCGGTCGGGCTGTTTGCATTTTACCACACCATTTCGGGCGGGCATTTGCCGTGGGACAAAGGGCTGGTCATTCAGCCGTTCATCGGCACCTGGGGGCCGTGGCTGCTCGTGCCGTGGGCGGTGCTCGCGGCGGGTCTCGGCGCGCAGTTTTTCGCGCTGCGCGCCAAGGCGGAGCCGGCACCGGCCGAGCCCGCGCGCCGCTTGCCGCGCGTGAGCCGCGCGGCCTAGCCTGCGCGGATGCTTCCACACCGCCCGCACTCATGAGCCTGCGTCTCGAAATACTCCAGGTCGCGCGGCTCGCGCCGAAGCTGCTGGGCGATTCCACGGAGCTGGTGCGCGCGTTTTTTGCGCGGCAATTTTCCGCGGAAGGCGCCGGACGGGATCGCACCGGCCAGCCGGATTTGTATTACACGATTTTCGCGCTCGCGGGCCTCCACGCGCTCACCGCCGACCTCTCAACTCTCAACTCTCAACTCTCAACCTCCTGGCTCAGCGGCTTTGGCGACGGCGCGGGGCTCGACTTCGTGCATCTCGGCGCGCTCGCACGGTGCTGGGCGGCGGTGGGTTTGGAAAAAATGCCCGCGGGTTTCGCGCCGAAGCTGCTCGCGCGGCTCGAGGCGTTTCGCGCGCGCGACGGCGGCTACGATGGCGACCCCGGCGCGGCGCACGGCAACGCCTACGGCTGCTTCGTCGCCCTCGGCGCGTACCAGGATTTGCGCGCCGCCCAGCCCGCGCCGCTGCGCATGGTGCAGTGCCTGAAATTTCTCGAAACCCCCGACGGCGCGTGGGCCAACGCCCGCGGCCTCCGCACCGGCTCGACCAACGCCACCGCCGCCGCCGTCACGTTGCTCCACCAACTCGGCATCCCGATCAATCCCGCCGTCGGCGACTGGCTGCTCACCCAGGCGCACCCGGACGGCGGTTTCCGCGCCATGCCCGCCGCGCCGCTGGCCGACCTGCTCTCCACCGCCACCACGCTCCACGCCCTCGCCTGCCTCGAAAAGCCTGTGCCCGAGCCCATCCGCGAGCGGTGCCTGGATTTTATCGACACGCTCTGGAGCGCCGCGGGCGGCTTCCACGGCCACTGGGCCGACGACGACCTCGACGCCGAATACACTTTCTACGGCCTCCTCGCCCTGGGTCACCTTGGTTTGTAAGCGGACGGCAAACGCCCTCGCCATTGTCCCGCAGGCACCATAAGACAGCCGCTGCATGACCCAGCCAGTAACTCCCCCTTTCTCTCAGCAACTGCTGCTGGCCGATGGGTGGCAGGACTACCAACTGCTGGACACCGGCGACGGGCTGAAGCTCGAGCGGTGGGGCGAGGCGGTGCTGGTGCGGCCCGATCCGCAGATCATCTGGCCGCAGCAAAGTAAGTGGGATAAGTGGGATGGGTGGTATCACCGCAGCGACACGGGCGGGGGACGCTGGGAGTTTCGCCGCGCGCTGCCGGAGTCGTGGACGCTGGGTTATGGCGGACTTACTTTCAAAATCCGCCCGACGGATTTCAAGCACACCGGCCTTTTCCCCGAGCAGGCGGTGAACTGGGACTGGTGCGCGGAAAAAATCCGCACCGCCGGGCGGGAAGTAAGTGTGCTGAACCTGTTCGGTTACACCGGCGCAGCCACGGTCGCCGCCGCCGCGGCGGGAGCCAGCGTGTGTCATGTGGATGCCTCGAAAGGTGTGGTGCAGTGGTGCCGCGAAAACGCCGCGCTGTCCGGGCTCAGTGCGGCACCCATCCGTTACATCGCGGATGACTGTATGAAATTCGTCACTCGCGAGGTGCGGCGCGGGCGGCGTTACGATGCCATCGTCATGGATCCGCCGGCCTACGGGCGCGGGGCGGCGGGCGAGGTGTGGAAGCTGGAGGAACACCTATGGCCGCTGCTGACGGAGTGCCGGGCTTTGCTCAGTGACCACCCGCTGTTCTTACTTATCAATAGCTATACGTCCAAGCTGTCGCCGCTAGTTATCGGGAACTTGCTGACTGAGCTAATGGCGAAACACGGGGGTAACATCGCCGTGGGTGAGCTGGGCCTGCCCAGCCAGCGCAACGGGCTGACCCTGCCCTGCGGCATCTACGGACGCTGGGAGTCCTCAAAGTAGCTTGGGCTTTAGCCCAAGCTGCTTTGCTAACCCGCCACGGGCACCGGTTCGAGCACGGCGCGGAGGGCGCGGAGGAGTTTGTCGGCGGTGTAAGGTTTTTCGAGGAAGACTTTCACTCCGAGCCCGTTGAGCACGGCCATGTTTTCCTTTTGAAAATGACCGCTGCTGGCGATCACCCGCACGGCGGGATCGATTTTGCGCAGGGCGCGCACGAGGGCGATGCCGTCCATCTGCCCCATGGCCAGGTCGGTGAGCACGACGGCGATTTCGTCGCGGCGCTGGAAGTAGAGCGCCAGCGCATCCGTGCCGTCCTCGGCGGTGTAGGCACGGTAGCCGTGGGCGGCGAGCGTGCCGACGAGCGCCTCGCGGATGGCGGCTTCGTCGTCCACGACGAGGATCTGCTCGCCGGTGCCCTCGGCGACGGCGAGCTGGTCTTCCTTCGCGGCCACCGCGGCATCGGGCGAGGCGGGCAGAAAGACGGAAAAGGTGGTGCCCACGCCGAGCTTGCTTTGCAGGGCGAGCACTCCGCCGTGGCTTTTCACGATGCCGATGACCGTGGCCAGGCCGAGCCCGGTGCCTTTGCCCACTTCCTTCGTCGTGAAAAACGGATCAAAGATTTTTTCCATCGTCTCCGGCGTCATGCCGCTGCCGGTGTCGGTCACGCGCAGGGCGACGTGCGGGCCGAGCTGCGCGCCGGGGTTCATGCTGACGAAATGCTCATCGATGTCCAAATTTTCGGCGGCGACGGTGAGCGTGCCGCCGTCCGTGCCCATCGCATCCCGCGCGTTGACGCAGAGGTTGAGCAGCACCTGATGGATTTGCGTGGCGTCGCCCATGACGGTCCACAGCTCGGTTGGGAGATTGGTCTGGATGTCGATGTTGCGCGGAAAGGTCTGCGCCATGATTTTCGCCAGCTCGCTGATGAGGTGCTTCGGCTGGAGCAGCACGCGCTCGCCCTCCGCGCCGCGGGCAAAGGTGAGCACCTGTTTCACGATGCCCGCGCCGCGCTCGGCGCTGCCCTCGATGATGTTGAGCATCTTTTCGTCTTCGGGCCGGCTGAGGTCGCGGCGCAGGATGCTCGCCGCCATGAGGATGGGCGAAAGGATGTTGTTCAAATCGTGCGCGATGCCGCTGGCCAGCGTGCCGATGCTTTCCTGCCGCTGGGCGCGGAGAAACTGGGACTCGAGTTTTTTTGTTTCCGTGATGTCGGTGTCGATGACGAGCACGGACTGCGGCGTGCCGGCCTCGTCGCGCACGAGCGTCCAGCGGCTGTTCACGATGACATCGCGCCCGTCCTTGTGGCGGTGCGTGAGCTGGCCGTTCCACACGCCTTTGCGCAGCAGCTCGACCTCGGCCTCCATGACTTTGAATTTGTCGCTGATGAAAAGATCGGGCGCCTTGGCCCCCTCCGCCTCGGCTGGCGACCAGCCGTAGAGCCGCTCTGCGCCTTGATTCCAAAAAAGCAGGTGCTGATCGAGGTCGCGCACGATGATGGCGTCGGAGGCGAGGTTGAGCAGCTTGGCCTGCTCGCGGTTGCGCTCCTCGGCGCGGCGCTGCGCGGTGCGGTCGATGCTGAGCACGAGCACTGCGGCGCGGCCCGCGAACGAAATTTCGTGCCAGGTGCTTTCGACGTTGAGCAGCGAGCCGTCCTTGGCGGTGTGCCGCCACGCGGTGCTGTCGCCACGCGTTTCGTTCGCCGCGGGCTCGGCGGGCTGCTGCTCGGGCTGGGCCATTTGATCCATGGTCATGGCGAGAAATTCCTCGCGCGCGTAGCCGTACTTGCGCACGGCCACGTCGTTCACCACGAGAAAGGCGAGCGTGGTCGCGTCCACCACCCACATGGGCAGCGGGTGCTCGTGAAAGAGCAGTTGAAAGCTGGCCTCGCGCTCGAGAGCGGGAGCGGCTGGCGTTTTGGGAGAGGGGATCATCGGGCAGGGCGCGGGTGCGCGCCGCGCCATGTCGTCTAGCGTTTGCGCGCCTAGGCGGGAAGCATTTTCACCCGGCAGCGGCGCGCACCGCCCGCGGGGAATTATGTCATGGACAAGCCGTGGGCGCTTCCTACGTTCCACACCCCATGACTTCCGAAATTCAAAAAGCCGTCGAGGCCGGCAAACTCTCCACCGCCGCCGGCGCGGCGCTCGAAAAACTCCAGCCCGGCACTTTCGTGGTGCATAAAAGCTGGGGCTTCGGCCAGATCGACGCGGTGAATTTTCTGGTCAGCCAGATGACCATCCATTTCAAGACGAAGAAGGGCCACCCGATGCAGCTCCAGTACGCGGCGGAGACCCTCCAGGCCATCGAGTCCGACCACATCCTCGCGCAGATCGCCGCGGACGGCGCGGCGGTGAAAGCGCGCGCGAAAGACGATGCCGTGGGGCTCATGCGCTCGGTGCTCACGAGCTTCGGCGGCAAGGCCACGCAGGATCAAATCACCCAGGCGTTCGTGCCTACGGTGTTCAGCGACGCGGACTTTAGGAAGTGGTGGGAGGCCGTGAAGAAGACGCTGAAAAAGGACGGGCACTTCGTCGTGCCGGCGAAAAAGACCGACCCCTTTGAACTGCGCGCCGCACCCGTGGCGCACGCCGCGCAATTCCTCGCGGCCTTCACCAATGCCCGCCAGCTCAAGGATCAGCTCAACGCGCTCGACCAGATTTTGAAAAACACTGGCGAGTTTGCCGACCCCACCGCGCAGCTCGCGCCCGTACTCGCCACCGCCGACAGCCAGGCTCGCAAGAACCAGCGCCTCAACACCGCGCAAGCTTTGGAAATGCTGCTCGCCCGCGACGAGATCGCCGAGAAAGCGGGCCTCGCGAAAGCGCCGGACGCGCTCGGCGTCGATCAGGTTTTGCGCGATGAAAAGCGCCGGCTCGTCACGCTCATCGCCGACCTGCCCGCGGCGAAACACAAACGCGTCTTCGCGGAACTGCCCGCCGCCTTTGGCGACGAATGGCCCGCCGTCGCGCTCGACTTTGCCACCCGCGGCAGCACCCGCGTCGTCACTGAAGCCGCGCGGCTGCTCGTGGAAAAAGGCCAGGTCGAGACGCTCATCAAAGGCATCGACCGCGAAATCTGCGACCACGCCATCACCTCGGAAACCCTGATCTGGCTTTGCAAAGAGCGCGATGGCGCCTTCGCCGACCTCGTCAATCCGCGCCTGCTCAGCTCCATCATCGGCGCGCTCGAGCGCGACCAGTTTGACGAAAACAAGCGCGACCGCCGCCTGCACGACCTGCTGCTCAACGACAAGGAACTCCTCCCCGACCTCATCGCCTCGGCCACCCACGAGGACATGCGCAACATCATGCAAAAGCTCATGCGCACGCCCGTCTTCGAGGAGCTGAACAAACGCTCCCTGCTCGGCCGCATCATCCGCCTTTTCCCCGAGATGCAGGCGCTCGTCTCCGGCGACAGCGACGCGAAGCAGGAGACCCTCGTCGTCTCGTGGGAAAGCCTCGAAAAGAAGAAGATCGCCTTCGACGAACTCGTGAACAAAACCATCCCCGAGAACATCAAGGAAATCAGCGTCGCCCGCAGCTACGGCGACCTGCGGGAAAACTTCGAGTTCAAGGCGGCCAAAGAAATGCAGCGCGTCCTCGGCCGCCGCCGCAGCGAAATGGAACGCGACCTCTCGCTCGCCCGCGGCACCGACTTTGCCAACGCCGACACCGGTGCCGTCAACATCGGCACGACCATCACGCTGCGCGAAATCGCCGACGGCCGCCTCGACATCTACAGCATCCTCGGCGCGTGGGACGGCGTGCCGGAAAAAGGCCTCGTCAGCTACCAGTCCGCGCTCGCCCAGGCGCTCCTCAGCCACAAACCCGGCGAGCAAATCAACGTCCCCACCGAGCACGGCGAACGGCTCGTGGAGATCGAGAAGATCGAGGCTTACCGGAAGGGCTGAGCCGCTGTAGGGGAAGCGGCCAGCTTCCCCCTGCAGCTCCGGCCAAGGCAGGCGCAGATGGCATGTGGGTGGACCGGCCCATCGCGCCGGGCGCCGGGAATCTCACGGTGCCGGGCACTTGGGAAATGCAGGGCGCGGATGCTGCGCCTCTTGAGCGTGGAGCCGGACCGGTTCGTGGTGCAGGAGGCGGGCTGATTCACGCACTGGCGCGCAGCACGCCGTCGGTGAGAATTTTCGCGCGCAGGCCGCCGTGGCCTTTGAGCGCGGCCTCGGCGCCGGGGTGAAAGGCGGCGTTCATCCAGTGGCACGGCGCGCAGTGGCCGGTGCCGAGAAAGCGCACGCCCTGCACCTCGAATTCGCGCCCGTAGAGCGTCGGCAGCTCGACGCCCGCGGTGATGACGTTGCGCCGGAAGACCGACGGCTCGCGATCCCACACGCCGAATTCCGCGCAGAGCCGGTCGTAGGTTTCGCGCGCGAAAAAAGTGATCTGGCCCTGATAGTCGTCCTTGAAATCGAAGAAGCGGTCGCCCTCGATTCCGCGTCCGGCGCGGCAGACGATTTCGGTTTGCGCGAGTATCGGGTTTCCGCCGGCGGGCTGGCCGTGGTGGCCGAAGAAATTGTGCCCCGGCGAAAGGTAGAGGTGCTGGACGAGGATACGCGGCGAGTCGGTCACGACGGCAGTTTAGTGCGCGGCGGAAAGTGCGCTCAAACTCTTTTCCACAGCCCGCCCGCGCCGGTTCGTGCTTCCATTCGTCGCGCGCTTTTCCCATTTTCCCCGCCCGTGCCGGCGGACGCACGGTTCCGACGGGCACGACTTTTATGACCAACGAAACGCCCGTCCCGCTCCTCTCGCCGATCCTCGAACATCTGCGCGAACTGCATCGCGAAATCTCCGCGATCACCGCTGGCGAAGTGGCCGCTTACATCCCCGAACTCGCGAAGGCCGATCCGCGCTGGTTCGGCATCTGCGTGGTGACGACGAACGGCGGCGTGTACGAAGTCGGCGACGCGCGCCAGCCGTTCACCATCCAGTCGATCTCGAAGCCCTTCGTCTATGGCCTCGCGCTCGAAGATCACGGGCGCGCGGACGTGCTGAAAAAGGTGGGGGTTGAACCGACGGGCGACGCGTTCAACTCGATCTCGCTCGACCCCGTCACCGGCCGCCCGCGCAATCCGATGATCAACGCGGGGGCCATCGCCAGCACCGGCCTGATCGAGGGCATGACGCCGCAGGTGCGGCTGCGGCGCATCATGGAAATGTTCGCGCACTACGCCGGGCGCGAGCTGTCCGTGGACGGCGAAGTTTACGCCTCCGAAAGCGCGACCGGCCATCGCAACCGCGCCATCGGCCACATGCTGCGCAACTTCGGCATCCTCCGCGAAGACCCGATGCCCGTCGTGGAAACTTACTTTCAACAATGCTCCATCCTCGGCGACTGCCGCGACCTCGCCACGATGGCCGCGACGCTGGCGAATCGCGGCGTGAATCCGCTGACCGGCGAGCAGGCCATCCGCGGTGAATACGTGGAGAGCGTGCTCGGCGTGATGGGCACCTGCGGCATGTACGACTACGCGGGCGAGTGGCTCTACGAAGTCGGCATGCCGGCGAAAAGCGGCGTCGCCGGCGGCGTCATCGCGGTGCTGCCGGGGCAGCTCGGCATCGGCGTTTTCTCGCCGCTGCTCGACGGCCACGGCAACTCGGTGCGCGGCATCCGCGTCTGCTCCGCGCTCTCGCGGCGCTGGGACCTGCACCTTTTCAACCGCCCGGGCATCGGCAAATCCGTGCTGCGCCTGCGCCTCACGGCGGCGGAGTTTAACAGCAGCCGTGTGCGCCCCGCCGCCGAGACCGCCGTGCTGCGCGAGCACGGCCAGGGCCTCCACATCTACCAGCTCCAAGGCAACATCGTCTTCGCCACCGCCGAGCCGATCATCCGCGAAATCGCCGAGCGCACCGCCGGGCGCGAGGCGCTCATCCTCGACTTCCGCCACGTCCAGACGATCAACGAAAGCGCCTGCCGCCTGCTCCACGACGTGCTGCTCCAGCTTCACGCCGCAGGCATCGCCGTGCTCTTCACCGAGATCGGCAGCGCGTCGCCGCTGCGCCGCTTTATGAAAGCGAAACTCGGCACGCGCTTCGCCGAAGTCTTCCGCATCTTCGACGAACTCGACCCGGCGCTCGAATGGTGCGAAGACCGCCTGCTCGCCCGGCTGCTGCCCGCGCAGCCCGACACGAGCATCGCCGCGCAGCATTTCGAAATCCTCGCCGGACTGAACTCCAACGAAATCGACATCGTCATGAAGATGCTGGAGCGCCGCACCTACGCGGCGGGCGACGCCATCATCACCGCCGGCGAACCCGCCCGTGAACTCTTCCTCCTCGCCCGCGGCACCGTCACTGTTTTCCTCCCGCTGGAAGACGGCACGCGCAAACGCCTGGCCACTTTCACCCCCGGCAGCGCTTTTGGCGAAATGGCCATCCTCGACCGCGCCCCGCGCTCCGCCACGATCGTGGCCGCGGCCCCCGTGACCTGCGAACTGCTCAGCCTCGGGAAACTCGCCGCGCTCGGCCACACCCACCCGCGCATCAAAATCCAGCTCCTGGAAAACCTCAGCCTCGCCCTCTGCCGCAAGCTGCGGAAAGCGAACCGCGAAATCTCGCTGCTCGTCTGAGGCCGCGCAGACTGTTCGCGGAAAACTATTCCTTCGCGCCCAGCCCCGGCAGCCGGCCAAGCAGGATGGCGAGCATCTTTTCGTGGCGGTTGAGAAAGTCGCGCGTCACGCGGTAATGCTCGGTGTCGGTGTAGGCGATGGGGCGAATGCCAGCGTCGCTGAACTCGTAAATCACCGCCTCGGGATACGCGAGCAGGATGGGCGAGTGCGTGGCGATGACGAGCTGCGAGCCGCGCTGTACAAGATCGTCGATCAGCGTGAGCGCGCTCATCTGCCGCTGCGGCGAGAGCGCCGCCTCGGGTTCGTCGAAAAGATACACGCCATCGCCGTGCAGCCGGTTCGTGAGCAGCGAGAAAAATGACTGGCCGTGCGACTGCTCGTGCAGCCCTTCACCGCCGTAGGCCGGGCCAATCGGCGGGCCAAGGCCGTAGCCCTGATCGAGATTTTCGATTTCGGTGGCGAGGTTGTAGAAACTTTCGGCCCGCAGGAAATAACCGTCGCTCGGATGCCGCACGCCTTTTTCGATCCTGAGATGCCGGAACAATTCCGAGTGCGAGGCGCGCGTGTCGAAGCGGAAGTTTTTGCTCCCGCCTTCCGGGTTGAACCCGCACCGTACCGCCAGCGCTTCGAGCAGCGTGGATTTTCCACTCCCGTTTTCGCCGACGAAAAAAGTAACCGCCCGATGCAACTCCAGCCGCTCCAGTTCACGGATCGCCGGAATCGCGAACGGATACTTCTCGAAATCGGGTACGCCTTCCCGCTCCAGCCGCAAGGCTCGGAGGAAGCCAGACGACGGGAGCATGGAAGATATGAGATCCGCAGTTTAAGCGCCCGCTTCCGCCGCGTCTTCCTCCTCGTCGCGCACGACGGGAGCGATGCCGGAAAGGGTTTCTCCTTCGCGCATGTTGATGAGGATTACGCCTTGGGCATTGCGTCCGGTTTTGCGGATGCCCCCGACTTTGGTGCGAACCATCTTACCCTTGTTAGTGATGAGCATTAGCTCGTCGGTCTCGCGCACGGTCAGCGCCCCGGCGACGCCGCCGGTTTTCTCATTGGTCTTCATCGTGATGACCCCCTTTCCACCGCGCGATTGCAGACGATAGACAGGACCGTTTTCGTCATCGAAAGGCGTGCGTTTGCCGAGCCCATTTTCACCGGCCACGAGCAGTGTGGAGTTGGGATCGACGAGCGCAGCACCGACCACATAGTCGCCTTCGTCCGGGCGGATGCCCCAGACGCCGACGGTGTCGCGGCCTTGGTCGCGCAGTTCCTCTTCGTTAAAGCGGATGCTCATTCCCTCATGGGTGATGAGCACGATTTCGTTGAGCCCGCTCGTCTGCTTCGCGTCGATGAGCCGGTCGCCTTCCTCGATCTTGATCGCGATGATCCCGCCTTTGCGGATGTTTTTGAAGTCATTGAGGTTCGACTTTTTCACGATGCCGCTGCGGGTCGCGAAGATGATATGCAGCTTGTCTGTCCAAGTGTCCTCTTCCTTCTTCTGACCTTGAATGCGGATAGTCGCGGCGATTTTTTCCTCGCTGCGCAATTCGAGCAGATTCGCGATGGAGCGGCCTTTGCTGGCGCGCGAGCCTTCGGGGATTTCAAAGACACGCTCGACATAGCAGCGGCCGTCGGCGGTGAAGAACATGAGGTAGTCATGCGTCGCCGCGGTAAAGAGGTGCTCCACAAAGTCGCTGTCCTCTTCGTTCTCAGCCTCGCGTGCGGTCATGCCGATGACGCCTTTCCCACCGCGCCGCTGCGCTCGGTAAGCGGAGACGGCGGTGCGTTTGATGAAGCCGTTGTGCGTGATCGTGATGATGCAGCCTTCGTTGGCGATCAGATCCTCGATGCTGATCTCACCTTCCGCCGGGACGATCTGCGTCCGGCGCTCGGTGCCGTATTTTTTCTGCAACTCACGCAGTTCGCCCGTGATGATTGTCAACACGCGCTTCTCCTTCGCGATGATGTCCATCAAGTCTTTGATCGTCTCGATCAGCGCATCGTATTCGTTCTTAACCGTTTCGCGTTCGAGCCCGGTGAGTTGGTAAAGGCGCAGGTCGAGGATGTGACCGACCTGCTTCTCGGTGAACTTGTAGTCGCCGTCCGCGGTGAGCCGCGCCTCGGAGCGGATCAGGATGCCGAGTTGCTCGACGGCGGCGCGCTTCCACGAAAGCGCGAGCAGCTTGCCCTTCGCGTCATCGCGGTCCCGCGAGTCGCGGATGATGCGGATGAAGTCGTCGAGATTCGCTAGCGCGATGAGGAAGCCTTCGAGTTTCTCAGCTTCGACTTCCGCCGCATTCAGCAGGAAGCGCGTGCGCCGCAGCACGACCTCGCGCCGGTGTTCGATGTAACAGGCGATGGCGTCTTTCAGCGAAAGCAACCGTGGCTTGCCGTGGTCGATGGCGAGCGCATTGACGCTGAACGACGATTCCAGCGCGGTGTGCTTATAGAGGTTGTTAATGATGACCTTCGGGTTGCCATCGCGCTTCAGGTCGATGACCACGCGCGTATCCTCTGCGCTCTCATCACGCACATCGCTGATGCCAGTGAGCACCTTGTCGTTAGTCAGATCGGCGATGCGCTTCACCAGCTCCGCGCGGTTCACGTTATACGGAATCTCCGTGATGATAATCTGCTCGCGCCCGCCTTTCACCTCCGCCACCCCCACCCGCCCGCGCACCCGCACCTGCCCGCGCCCCGTCTCGAAATACTGTTTGATCCCCGCCGTGCCTTGCAGGATGCACCCCGTCGGAAAGTCCGGCCCTTTGATATGCGCCATCAGCCCGTCGATGGTGATGTCCGGGTCTTCGATCTGTGCGACGATGCCGTTGATGCACTCGCTCAGATTGTGAGGCGCCATATTCGTCGCCATGCCCACCGCGATGCCCGTGCCGCCATTGACCAGCAGGTTGGGAAACGCCGCCGGAAACACCGTCGGCTCCTCGCGCGTCTCGTCATAGTTCGGCACAAAATCGACCGTCCCCTTGTCCATATCCTCCATCAGTGCCGCGCCGAGATGCTGCAGCCGCGCCTCCGTGTACCGCATCGACGCCGGCGGATCGCCTTCGACCGAGCCAAAGTTGCCCTGCCCATCAATCAGCATCTCCCGCATCGCCCAAGGCTGCGCCATGTGGACTAACGTGGGATAAATCGCCTGGTCGCCGTGCGGGTGATAGTTACCCATCGTCTCGCCAACGATCTTCGCGCACTTGAGATGCTTGCGATTCGGCTGCACGCCGAGTTCGTTCATCGCATACAGGATGCGCCGCTGCGAAGGCTTCAGCCCATCCCGCGCATCCGGCAGCGCGCGGGAGATGATGACAGACATGGAGTAGTCGAGGAAGGACTTCGACATCTCCTCGGCTACGTTCACTTTTTCGACTTTTTCGTTTTGGTTATACATCGGGTGGGGGTCTTTTTAGACAGGATTAAGGGGATTATTTGGATTAAAGGATTTTGATTTTTGGTGGGTCATGCGGCTTTGAAAAGTCGGGCGCTTTTTCTGGTGAGGTGCGGAGGCTGTTTCCAAAAAAATCCGGTCTAATCCTCTTAATCATGATAATCCTGTCCAAAAATATTACGGTTCACGCCTGTAGGTCGGCGGGTGGTTCTTCTTTGTTGCGGCGGTACTTGCGTTTGAATTGGAGGCTTTTGGCTCCGAAATTTAGGAGCAGGCCGAAATCCTGTCCCGTCGCGGTGAGGTAGTTTACGGTTTGGACTTCGTGGTCTTCGCTCAGGGCGCGGACGGCTTTGAGTTCGCAGAGGAGCCAGCCGGCGATGAAAAGATCGGCGCTGAACTCGCCGACGATGACGCCGTCGTAGCGGACTTTGAGCGGCTTCTCGACCTCGACGGCGAGGCCCGCGCCGCGCAGTTCATGCACGAGCGCATTGCGATAGACAAACTCGACAAACCCCGGCCCCAGCGCGCGATGCACCTTCATCGC
>JANXWQ010000320.1 GCA_025351065.1 Chthoniobacter sp.
CGCAGGTTCAGCGGCAGCCACGGGCTTCGCCATCTCGATCGACTTCGCCGCCGATGCGGGATTCACCTGCGGCTCTAGTGCGAGTGCTTCCGGCTCGGGATGCGGAGCTGGGGAATCTTGCAGGTCGGGCTCAGTCGCCGCGGGTGACTGCGGAGCGATGGCGAGATTTTCCAAAGACGGAACCGGCTTCTGAAACTCCGCTTTCCACGCCAGCGACGCGCACAAAACCACACTCGCGGCGAGGGCCAGCGAGCCGAGCACGCGCGACGAACGCCACGGACGGACGCTCGCCTTTTCCAAATCCGATGAACCGCGAAGGCTTACGGGCACAGCGTTCGCAGCCAGCACGGCGGCGCGCTGCACGTCGGTGAGCGGTGCGGATTGCTCGCTTTGCAACTCGCTCCGGAGTCGCGCAGCAAGGGCGCGGGTTTCTTCGGCGTCGCCCGCGGCGTCAGCGTCGGCGGCGAGGAGGGCGGCAATTTCCGCGCGCTCGGCGGGGGTGAGGTCTTCGAGTTCGCCGAGGGCGTGGGCGGTGAATTTGGGGTCGTCGGTATTCATAGCGTGGAGCGGAGGGGGAGATCGAAATCCGGGAGTGGCTGCTCGCGGAGCAGGGCGCGGAGTTTTTTCAGCCCGGTGTGGAGGAGGAAGCCGACGTTGGTCACGCTGAGCTGCGTGACGTCGGCGATCTCGCGGTAGGAGAGGTCGTTTTGGAATTTGAGGCGGATGACTTCGCGCTGGTTCGGGCTCAGCGCGTCGAGCAGGCGGAAGAGCGAGCTGGCGGCCTCGCGCCGCTCGAGGGTGGCGGCGGGGCCGGGTCCGCCGTCTGGGCGGTTGTCGGGGAGTGGCATGGGGATGATGCGGCGGTGTTTGCGTTGGTGGTCGAGCGCGCGGTTGCGCGTGACGGTGAAAAGCCAGGCTTCGAGATGCGGAGCGCGGGGCGCCGTGCCGTTCTGCGAATTCGGCATTCCACATTCGTGATTCGTCATTTCCCTCACGCCACCCTGCGCCAGTTTGATAAACGTCTCCTGCACCACGTCGCGCGCGGAATCGAGGTCGCCGACGATGCTGCACGCGTAGCGGACGAGCGGGCGTTCGTAGCGATCAAGCAGGGCGAGGAGGTCGGGCGCGTCCGGGGCGGTCATAGGGTTCTATGGCGCAAACGGACGGGGCACGCGATTTCTTAGCGATGCCGGGAAATTCGCACATATTTTTTGAAAACGCAGAGACGCTGAGACGCAGAGATCGCGGAGGAAAGTGCGGATCCTGCGCTGGGTAGGGGCAACTGCCCAAAAGGATTGCCGGAATTCATCTCGGTCTGGTTTTGGCGTTGGAATTTCGATCCACCTCTCAACGTAAAACCTCCGCGTCCTCCGCGTCCTCCGCGTCCTCCGCGTCCTCCGCGTCCTCCGCGTCCTCCGCGTCCTCCGCGTCCTCCGCGTCTCCGCGCCTCTGCGTTAAAAAAAACATCGCCTTACCTCCCCCACCGCTTCCGAAGCAAAAAATCAGCGGCGCTCCAGATGCGCGAGGACTTCGATTTCGGCGGTCTGGGGAAACATGTCGAGCGGGGTGACAGCCACGAGTTCGTAGCTGCGGGAGAGCACGGCGAGGTCGCGGGCGAGGGTGCCGGGATTGCAGGAAACGTAGAGGATCTCCGCCGGGCCGGAAGCGAGGAGGAGGTCGCAGACGCGGGCGTCGAGGCCGGTGGCGGGCGGGTCGAGGAGGACGGTGGTGCGCGCGGCGTCGTGCGCGGCGAGGAGGTCGCCGAGATGGGCGCTGACATCGCCGTGGAGGTAGTGCTCATGCGGGGCGGGGGCGCGGCGGGCTTTCTCGATGGCGCTGGCGTTTTCCTCGATGCCGACGATGTGCGGAAAAAGGGCGGCGAGCTTTTTCGCAAAGAGACCTGCGCCGCAGTACGCATCCACGAGCAGCGCCTGGCCGCGGCGCACGGTGGCCTCGACGAGCGCGAGCAGTTCGCGGGTCACGCCGGGATTCGTCTGCTCGAAATACGGGCCGCCGCCTTTGGCGCGCAGCGCGTAGTCGCCATCGCGGATCCCAGCCTGGCGCAGGTCGCGCAGCGCCTTGTTCACCACGGGCGCGGCGATGGCGCACTGCTCGACATCCACGAGCGTGCGTCCGTCCTGCCCGAAAAATCCCGTGCGCCCGCCGGCGACATGCACGCGGATGCGGTTGCGATAGCCGAACGGCTGCAGCGCGGCGATGGCCGGGCGCATCGGGACATGCGCAAGCCTGCCCACGCGGAGGAGAGTCTGCTCGACTTGCGCGGCCTTGATGGCGAGCTGCCGCGGGTAGGCGATGTGCTGGTAGCTGCAGCCGCCGCAGCGGGCAAAGTACGGGCACTCCGGGGCCACGCGATCCGGCGATGCGACCTCGACCGCCACCAAGTCCGCCTCGCCGAAATTCTTTTTCTGCCGCACCACGCGCGCCGTCACCGTCTCGCCGGGAATGGTGAAGGGGACAAAGAAAACCTTGCCGTCATGGCGCGCGACGCCTTTGCCGCCAAAGGCCATGTCGTGAATCTGGAGGGTGAGCGGAGCGTGGTCGGGCATGGGAAAAAAAAGAGGCTTCCGTCGTGAAAACGGAAGCCCCTTTTGGAAATGGTGAAATGTTTTACCAGCCCGCGTAATTGCGCGTGTAGCGGTAGCGGCTCTCAAAGCCCAGCTCCGGCGGGAACTCCTCGTAGCCGCCATTGATCCACGGGATATTGCTCTTGTACGGCGGGCGGTAGGAGCCTTTGTAGGTGGCGAAAGGATGCGTGAAGATTTCGTAGAGGCCCATGCCCATGCGGAAGGCGAACCGGCCAAAGCCCTTCGTGCCGCCGTAGAGCAGCCCGGCGGCGTTGCCTTCGCGCTCATTCATCTCGGCGGGGTTCTGCACGAGTTCGGTGCCGGCCAGGCTGAGGTTGATGAGGCCGCGGGCGAGCTTGCGGGTCGGGCCGTAATCGTTCATCGGCGGATCCTGAATATCGGCGACCGCGCTGAGGGTGAGAAAGGCGAGGAGGGAGAGGCTGAGGAGGGTCTTCATGAAGGTGCGCGGAAACTACCGTGCCGGCTTTGGGATTGGCAATGGGCTTTTTCAAGAAAGTTGCGCCGGGCCAAAGCGCGCCGCCTTTCACCAGCCGAAATGCTGCCACAGCCGGCTGAGGCCGTGGCCCGCGGCGGCCAGCATGACGCTGAAATAAATCCACGCGGCCACATTCACGCAGTGGCCGAGGAGGACGAGCAGGCCGTCGCGCTCGATCATCCCGGCGGTGAGGAAAAGCACGGCGAAGGCGGGGATGGTATTCGAGAAAGGGATGAGCGGCGGCAGTGGCAGCGAGAGGAGCAGCCCGCCGGAGGCGATGCCGAGGCCGATGAGATTCACCATGCCGGGCCAGCGCTGGAGAAAGTGCATGCGGGGCTTCACCACCTTCTCCATTTTCACCGCCAGCGTCAGCCCGAGGCCGACGATTTTCTCGAGCAGCGCGTACTGGATTTCGCGCCGCAAAATGAACGCCGGCAGCCACGGCTTCCGCCCCGCCGCGAGCCGCAGGCCGATGAGCATGATGACCAGTCCGAACGGCACCGACAGCCCTGGAATGGCGATAGGAAAGGTGAACGGCAGCGCCAGCAAAAGCAGCAGCATGCCGAAGCCGCGGCCTTTGAGCATGGCCTCGAGTTCGCCCAGCGTCATGGAGCGGCCGGCGGCTTCGCGGAGGAGTTCGCGCAGGTCGGTGGAAAGGCGCGGCGGGGTTTCGGGCGACGCGGGATTCATGCTGCGCCGCTCTCCGGCCCGCGCCTTCTACTCCACCACCAGCCGAGCGCGGTGATGGCCGCGCCGCAGGCATAGGTCGCGGTGCGATGCGCGGTGGCGAGCCCTTCCCCGAGCGCCGCCGCGACCCAGCCGTCGCGCAAAATCAAATCCACCGCGACGAAGCCAAGCACGCCGCCGCCGAGCCAGATAATGAGCGGGAAACGGTTCATCATTTGCGCCAGCAGCCCGCTGCCCCAGACCACGAGCGGGAGGGAAAGCAGCAGCCCGAAAACGACGAGCACGAGATCGCCCTGCGCGGCGGCGGCGATGGCAACGACGTTGTCCAGGCTCATCACCACATCCGCGATGATGATGACGCCGATGGCCTCCTTCAGCGTCGCGCCGGAGCGCACCTGGCCGTCGTCCGCGGCGGCGGGGCGCACGAGCTTCACCGCGATCCAGATGAGCAGCAGGCCGCAGACGAGCTGGAGAAAAGGCACGCGCAGCAACTGCGTGACGACGAAGACAAAAACCAGCCGCAGCACCACCGCGCCGAGCGTGCCAAAGACCCGCCCTAGAAACTGCTCCCGCGCCGGCAGCGCGCGCACGGCGAGCGCGATGACCACGGCATTGTCCCCCGCCAGTGCGAGGTCGATGAACACGATGCGCACCCATCGCGACCAGAAATGCGGGTCGGTGAGAAAGTCCATGACGGCGGATAGCTTTTCCGCGTTCAGGAAGCCGCGCCGCTCAGCGCGGGCGGATGAGACACCGCGCGGGAGCGCCGTCGCCCTGGTGAAACTTAATCGGCAGGCAGAGCAGATCGTAGTTGCCCGGCTTCACTTTAGCCAAATTGAGCCCCTCGATGATCCACACTTCCGCGCCGAGCAGGATGTGATGGGTCGGGATGCCGTCCTTATAAAACCCGCCGACGCTCAGGTAGTCCACGCCCACGGTCTGCACGCCGCAGTCCACGAGGTACTGCGCGCCTTCTTTCGCGATATAGACAAAATTCTTGTCGAACTCCGGCTTCGCCCAGCCCCCCGCCGAGTTGCGCGTTTTGAACAGCAGCCGCTCGCCTTGGCGCAGCTTCAGCTTTTTCAACTCCGCGGGTTTGATCGCCTCCTTGTCTTCGATCTCGACCACGCGCGCCGGGCCGATCACCGCATCCCACGGCAGGTCGTCCATCGTCTTCGTGCCGGGCAGGAAGTGCCACGGTGCATCCATGTGCGTGCCGGTGTGCGAGCTGCAATAAATCGCCGAGACATTGCACACGTCGCCCTTCGCCGTGCCCGCGTGCATGGTCACGAACGGCGGCGGATCGCCGGGCCAGTGGTGCATGCCGCTGCGGAGGGGAACGGAAACGTCGATCCAGGTTTTTTTGCTCATGGGAAAAAGGGTCGCGCTCAGGCGAACTCGATCACGTTCTTGATGCCCGCAGCTTTGCCCACGAGCAGCTCGCGATACGCGTCGATTTTGTGCCGCCCGGTGATGAGCGCGCCGACCGCCGCCGGCCAGCGCCGCTTGAATTCGCCGAGGTCGCGGATGGCGTCGGCAAAGTCCATCGGGCTCGCGTTCACCGTGCCGATGATGGCCTGATTTTTCAGCGTGATGTGGCGCATGATGTTGTCCGCGAACACGGGGACGGGCGCTTTTTCCGCCGGGATGCCGGTGAGGATGTACACGCCATTGATGCCCAGCACGCGCATCACGTCAAAGGTCAGGTGCCCCTCGCCCACGGCCTCGTAGATGAGGTCGATGTTGCCCGTGCGCTGCGCGAGTTCGTCCACGGAAACCTCGAGGTTGGAAATGTATTCCGCGCCGATTTGCGCGGCGATGTCGGCCTTGAAATTCGGCTTCGCCGAGCGCGAGTAGATGAACACGCGGAAGCCCTCGATCACCAGCTTCATCGCGCCGAGCAGGCCGATGGGCCCGGCCCCGAGCACCACGGCATTGCGCCCGAAGCCGCGGCCTTTGCCATCGCGGCTGTGATGCTCCCAGCCCGGCACGCGCTGCTGCACCTGCCACGCCTGCGCGAGCCCTTTTTCCGCGATGGTCAGCGGCTCGGCCATCACCGCCACATCGCGCAAATCCCGCGGCACCGGGGTGAGGTAGCGCTCCTCCTCGACGAAACTTTCCGTCATAAAACCATGTACCTGGTTGATGCCGCGCTCGGTGAATTTCCAGGTGCAGCAAAAGTCCTGACGCCCCTCGCGGCACGGCACGCAGCCGCGGTCGGCGCAGGGGCGGCGCACGCTCGGCACCACGAGGTCGCCGGGCTTGAGGTCCTGCACCGCCGCGCCGACTTCGGTGACTTCGCCGAGGCACTCGTGGCCGAGGATCAGGTAGTCGCTGCCCGCCGGGCCCTGGCCGTAGGCAAAGGTGCAAATCTCCCGGTCCGTGCCGCAGATGCCCACCTCGACGGTGCGGATTTTCAGCTCGTGCGGCGCGGTCAGCGCGGGCTCAGGGTGGGCGATCAGACGCAGCTCCCGCTGGGCGGGAACCACGCCGACGGCTTTCATGGATTTGGGCGTCATCGGTGGTGCGGAAAAAACTCGCGGCCCCAAAAAAAACGCAGGCGCTCCGGGGACGGGAGGCGGTGGAGGATACTGAGCGCGCGCGCCGTGTGAACAAAAATTTGGGCAGTGGCGCAGTTTGGTGGATCGCTGCATTTTTTTAACGCAGGGACGCAGAGGCGCAGCGATCGCAGAGGAGATTCGGCGGACAGACCTCTGCGTCCTTTGCGCCTCTGCGTCTCTGCGTTTTCTAAAATAACCGCCACACCTTCAAATTGTGCTCTCACCAAAATTTGGCGCGGCATTGCACGGCGCGCGCGACCGCCTACAATTTTCCACCACGCTCCATGAACCACCTGCCTGTCCGCCGCACCGCCCTCGCCTTCACCGCCCTGCTGCTCGCGGCCTGCGGGAAAAAGGAATCCGCCGCGCCCGCGCCCGCGCGCACCGCCGAGGCGAATCCGCCGCCAGCGGCCGAGCGCGCCGAACCCGGGGAAAAAACGGCCGCCGCAGAAACCGACGCGGCCTTTCTCGAAAAAATGAAAGCGCCACCCGCGCCCGACGACCGCGCGGCCTACGAGGCGTGGTTTGCCAAATACCATCTCGACCTCAACGACCCGAACATGCTCGACGCCGATGCCGACGGCGACGGCGCGAGCAACCGCGACGAATTCCTCGCCAGCACCGACCCGCGCGACGCCACCTCGCACCCCGAGACCGCGACCGCGCACCCGGCCATCCGTTTCAAGGAATACAACGAGGTGCGCCTGCCGCTGGTGCTCGATTCGGTGAGCGGCGAAAAGGCCGTCATCAAGCGCGCGGACGGCGGCGACACCCGCTTCGAGACCGTGCGCGCAGGCGAGACGCTGCGCGGCTTTCCGCTCCGCGTGACGAAGCTCAGCGAGCGCCAGACCACGGACAAAGACGGGCGGCCCGTGGACCGCTCGCAAGTGCTGCTCGAAGACACTTCGACCAAGGAGCGCGTGACGCTGGTGAAGGACCTGCCGGCGAAAACTTCGGCGACCTTCGCCGTGCTGACCTCGGAGGACGGCAAGACTACGCTGAAGGTGCATGCGGGCGAAATTTTCGCGTGGCCCGGCGAGCCCGGCGTGACCTACCGCGTGCTTGATCTTGGGCGCGACCAGGTGGTGCTCCAGCAGCAGGAGACGCGCAAAATGTGGACGCTGCCCCGGCAGTAAAAACCGCGCCGCTCCCCCGCCCCGCGCGTAACGGCGCTCCCCACGAGAGTGCTGGCGCGCGCTTTGTGCGGACACAAACCAAGCTCGACCAAACCCGCCTTGCCATTGCGCTGGAGCGTAGTCGGCTGGCGCGGGGCGCTTATCCAGACAGCTTTTCCGAAAGCGCGCGGCTCAATCAATTCCCAGCGCGGCCTGCGGATCGCGGGCGAAGCGGAAGCCCGCGAGCAGGGCGGGCCCGGCCAATTTTTCCAGCGCGAGGACGTGGAAACTGCGGCCCATCATTTGCGGGTGCATGAGCGTTTTGAAGGCGCGCAGTTCGCGCTGGCTGGCGGCGGTGCCGGGGACGTGCGCGGGGAAATGCTGCGCGCCGAGGGCCACGATGAAATGGTGCTGGTCGGTGAAACCGGCGAGGCGCAGACCGGCGGCGATGGCGCACTCGGCGAGGGTGGTGAAATCGACGTGCGCGGTGAGGTCGGTCGCGCCGGGCGCGGCGAGCAGGTCATCCACGCGGCGGTGCTGCGCGTAGCCGGTGAGCGTGCCGGTGGTGCGCTCGGGGCGGTAGTATTCGGCGCGGGAAAAGCCGTAGTCGATGACGAGGACAAAGCCGCGCGTGAGCCTGGCGGCGAGGGCGGCGATCCAGGCGGGCGCGGCGAGATTGATTTCCGTGCGGTAGCCGGCGGGCACGGGCGGGAGCTGCGCGAGCGCGTTTTGCAAAGCGGTGCCCGTGATCGCGCGGTCGGTAAAGACGAAGCGGTCACCATCGAGCGCGACGTGGCTTTCGCGCCACGCGCCGCCATCCCACGCGACGGCGTGGACGGGAAAGGCGTCGGGCAGCTCGTTGGAAAAATGCACGCCGGTGAAAGGCGGCAGCGCGTCGAGCGTGGGGAACCAGCGGACGCGCGCGGCAAACTCGGCGAGCGTTTCGTTTTGCGCGGCGCGCAGAAAATCCGATGGCTCGATGATGGCGTAGCGCGTGGCTGCGAAACACGACGGGCTCTGCGCGCGCAGAGCGGTGAGGACATCGCGCGCGAAGTCGCCGCGATGCGCACCTTGCTCGACGATGGTGAACTCCGCCGGCTCGCCGAGCCGCGTCCACATTTCCGCAAACTGCCGGGCGAGCAGCGCGCCGAAAAGCGGGCCGGTGCTGACGCTGGTGAAAAAATCGCCGCCGCGCCCGATGCGCGCACGGCCCGAGGCGTAGTAGCCGTGCTCCGGGTGGTAGAGCGCGGCGTCCATGAAATCGCGGAACGGGATCGGCCCTGCGGCGGCGATGCGGTCGCGCAGGATTTCCGTGAGCGGGCCGGGCATGTTTCAGGTTTCGATGCGGATCGCGCCCTCGAGGAGCGGGAGCACGGCTTGCAGGCTAGCGTCGGAGCGGGCGTGGATGCGGAGCAGCGGCTCGCCGCGGGCGACGGCGGTGCCGACGGATTGGATCGCGCTGACGCCTACGGCGAAGTCGATGGTGTCGCTCGCCTTCGCGCGGCCCGCGCCGAGCGCGACGCAGGCGCGGCCGATGCCGCCGGCATCCATGCGGGCGATGCGGCCGGCCTGCCCGGCGCAGACTTCGTGGATGACGGGCGCGCGATGGATTTCGGTGAGGCGTTCGAGCGCGGTGGCGTCGCCGCCTTGCGCCTCGACGAGGGCGACGAATTTCTTCCACGCCGTGCCGTCGTGCAGCCAGCGCGCGAGCTGGGCGCGCGGGGCGCCGGAGACTT
>JANXWQ010000330.1 GCA_025351065.1 Chthoniobacter sp.
AGGGCGCGAGCGCGGCGTCGAGGACGAAAAGCTCGAGGTCGGGAATCGGCACGCCGATGCGGCTGCCCGTCGCGGCATCGAGGTCGGTGCGCGTGACCGGGCGGTAGGTCACATGCACGGTCGTCTCGGTGATGCCGTACATATTTACGAGCTGCGGCTGCGTATCGCCGTGCCGCTCGAACCACGGTCGCAGCGCCGGAAAATCCAGCGCCTCGCCGCCGAAGATAACGTAGCGCAGCGCGAGTTCGCGGCGCGCGCTCGTGTCGTCTTCCACGCGGATGACCTGCTGGAACGCGAGCGGCGTCTGGTTTAGCACCGTGACCTTTTCTTCCGCGAGCAAAGCATAGAACTGCGCGGGCTCGCGGCTCACGAGATACGGCACCACCACGAGCCGCCCGCCATGAGCCAGCGCGCCCCAGATTTCCCAGACCGAGAAATCGAAAGCCGGCGAGTGGAACAGCGTCCACACATCGCCCGCGCCGAAATGGAACCACGCGTCCGTCGCCTGGAAAAGCCGGACGACCTGATGGTGCGTGATAACCACGCCCTTCGGCACGCCCGTGGAGCCGGAGGTGTAAATAACGTAGGCCGCCGAGTCCGGCCTGGTGAGCGGCGCGGGATTTTCCGCGCTGAGCGCGGCGAGCGGGGCCGCGTCGCGGTCGAGGCAAAATGCGGCTGCGTTCGTGCCGGAAACTTTCGCCAGCAGCCGCTCCTGCGTGAGCACCACGGGCGTCTGCGCGTCGGCGAGGATGAGGCCGAGCCGCTCACCCGGAGAGTCGGGATCGAGCGGCACGTACGCGCCGCCGGCCTTGAGTACGGCGAGGATGGCGGTGAGCAAATCGGCGGAGCGTTCGAGGCAGATGGCGACGAGCACCTCCGGCCCGACGCCAAGCGCGCGGAGATGATGCGCGAGCCGGTTGGCCCGCGCATTCAGCTCGCCGTAGGTGACGTGCTGCCTTTCAAAAGTGAGCGCGACGGCTTCCGGCGTAGCTGCCGCATGCGCCTCGAAAAGCTCATGGATGCAGCGTTGCGGGGCGAAGCTGGCTGTCGCAGCGCCGAGCAGCGCGGTCTGTTCCCCCGCGCTCAACAGCGGCAACCGCGCAATGCTTTCCGTCGGTGCCGCCATCGCCGCGGCGAGGAGCGTGCGGTAGTGACCGAGCCAGCTCGTGACGGTCGCCGCGTCGAAAAGATCGGCGTTGAAATTGCAGTCCACGCGCAGTTCCGCACCGGCGTCGATGATGTTCACGCCGAGGTCGAAAAAGTTGAACGCCTTGGCCGCCGCGATGATTTCCGTCTGCAAATCCGGCAGCGCAAAACCGCTCTGCGCGCGGTCGATGTTGAAGGTCGCCGAGACCAGCGGGGTGCGGCTGGCGTCGCGCACGAGCTGCAGCTTCTCGATGAGACTGCCGAGCGTGAAGGCCTGGTGCTCCGAGGCTTCGAGGAGATTCGTTTTTACCGAAGCGAGCAGCGCCGAAAACATCTCGTCGCCCCGGAATTCGGTCCGCACCGGCAGCAGGTGGACGCAGTGCCCGACGAGCGCGCCGCTTCCGGTGAGCGCCGCCGCGTCGAGTTGCCCCGCCGCGGGCACGCCGACGACGATGTCGCGCTGCCCGCTCAACCGGTGCAGCCAGACTTTGAAGCCGGCGAGCAGGTACGCCAGCAGTGTACAGCCTTCGTGCGCCGCCGCCTGCCGCAGCGTCCGCGAAAACTCCGCGTCGAAAACGAGCCGCGCGCAGCCGGCACGATAGGTTTTTTCCGACGGACGCACGCCGTTCACCGGCAGCTCGACGGGGTGCGGCGGGTTCGCGAATTTCGCGACCCAGTATTTTTCCGCCGCCGCCATCTCCGTCGCGTGCTCCGGCCCCGCGAGCCACGCCGCGTAATCGCTGTATGGCAGCGTCGGCCCGAGCGCGCAGTGTTCGCCGCGGCGCTTCGCCGCATAGATTTCCTTCAGCTCGTAGAAAATCACGCCCACCGACCAGCCGTCCACCGCGAGGTGATGCGACGCCAGCACGAGCGTGTGGTGGTCCGGCGCGGAGCGGATGAGCTGCGCGCGCAACACCGGCCCGTGCGCTAGGTCGAAAGCGCGCCCGTGTTCCCGCTCAATGAACGCCTCGACGCTCTCGGAAAGCTCCACTAGCGGCAGCGTGAACCCGCCGCCCGGCGCGATGCTTTGGCCCGCGCCTTCCGCATCAAAGGTCGAGCGCAGCGCGTCGTGCCGGTTCACGATTTCGCCGAGCGCGGCCTCCAGCGCGGCGATGTCGAGCGGGCCGCGCAGGTCGATGGCGAAGGTGTCGTTGAAAGCGCGCGAGGCGTCCGCGTTCATCCGCGCGGCCAGCCACAGCTCACGCTGCGGCTCGGTGAGCGGGAAGCGCGTGGCCGTCCGCTGCGGCGCGGTCACGGCGGGAAAAAAGTCCGCGTCGCGCAGCTCGGCGAGGCTTTCGCGAAAGGCGGTAGCGAGCCGGTCGAGGTCGGCGTCGGTGTGCGCGGTGGTCAGGACGAGGGTGCGGTTGTCCCACGCGTGGATGCCTTTTTCGCGGAGATGGAAAAAGAGCAGCGCGCCGTACTTCATCTCCGGCAGGAACTGCACGAAAAGCATCGAGCCGAATTGCAGGATGCGCAGCGGCGCGCGCATTTCTGTGGCGATGGCTGTCAGCTTTGTTGCGAGCAGCGCACCACGCTCGCCCATCCTGCTTTGCAATTCCGGCCCCGCGTTTTTCAAATGCGTGAGCACCGCATGCGCCGCGGCCAGCGCGACCGGATGGCGGACGAAGGTGCCCGCGAAAAAGGTCACGCCGGTTTCCGGGAACGAGTCGTCGCCGTAGTCCCACGCGCCGCCGTCGAGCGCGTCGAGATACTCGCGCCGCCCGGCGACTACACCGATGGGGAAGCCTCCGCCGATGACTTTGCCGTAGGTCGCGATGTCCGCCTTGATGTCGAACAGCGCCTGCATGCCGCCGAGGTGCATGCGGAAGCCGGTGACGATTTCGTCGAAGATGAGCGCGGTGCCCGCCGCCGCGGTGATCGCCCGCACCTCGCGCAAAAACGCGCGCGGCTGCAGATCCAGCCGCCGGCTTTGCACCGGCTCCACGAGCACCGCCGCCAGCTCCGGCGCGAGCGCGCGCAGCGTCTCCAGCGAGCGCGGATCGCCGTAGTCGAGCACGATGACATTGCCGAGCGAAGTCGGCGGGATGCCGGGCGCGATGGGCGCGGCTCCGGGCTGTCCGGCGATCAGCGCTGGGCGCACGAGCACCTCGTCGAAAACGCCGTGGTAGTCGCCGGTGAAGGTCACGATTTTGTCACGCCCGCTGACGGTGCGGGCGATGCGCAGCGCCGCCATCACCGCTTCCGAGCCGGTGCTGCAAAAGGCCGCGCGTTCAGAGCCGGTCAGCTCGCAAACCATGCGCGCCACTTCGCCCGCCAGCGGCGACTGCGGCCCGATTTCCACGCCGAGCCGGAGCTGTTTCTCGACGGCCAGCGTCACAAATTCCGGCGAGTGCCCGAAAAAATTCGCGCCGAAACCCATGACGAAATCGACGTATTCATTGCCGTCCACATCCCACAGCCGCGCGCCCGCTGAGCGTGCGGCCACGATGGGATAGGTGATCTCCTTCCACGCGTGCCGGAAGCCAGCGACCGAGCGCGGGTCGGCGAAATGCGGGCGGTGCTCGCGGGTCAGTCGCTTCGACCCGGCGGTGCGTTTTTCGTAGCGGGAAATGAGCGCGCCGAGATGCGCCTGCTGCCGTGCGGTGAGCGCCGCGCCGAGTTCTTTTTGGATCGGCTTGAACGGGCCGTGCGCCGCGGGGGCCGATGGCGCGGCGGTCGCGCGCGGAAGGGCGGGCGCGGGTTCGCGAGCGCTCGTGGTTTGAGGTGCGTTGGCTTCGATGAACGTGGTGAGGGCGTCGAGCGTGGAGAGGTCTTCGAGCAACTGCCGGAAGGTGACGCGGACGCCGAACTTCCGCTGCACGGCGAGGCTCGCCTGCGTGAGAACAAGCGAGTCGAAGCCGAGTTCGAGAAAGCTGACGTTGCCGGGAAGTTCGCTCGCGACGCCGGACAGTTCGCGGAAGAGCGCTTCGAGTTCGGCCGGGCGCTTGGCCGGCGCGGTTGCGCTGGGAGCGGCCGTCGCTTCCGGTGCAGGGACGGCCGGTGCGTCCGCAGGAATCGTCTTCGCCGCCGGCTCCACCCAATACCGTTTCCGCTCAAACGGATACGTCGGCAGCGCCACGCGATGCCGCCGCTCAACCGCGTAAAATTTCGCCCAGTCGATCTCGATTCCTACGAGCCAAAGCCGGCCCAGCGCACCAAGCAGCGCGGCTTGCTCGCCGCCTTCCGGCAGCGATGCGATGGCCGCGCGCGACGCCTGCGCCTGCTGCCGCGCGAGGGTGCTCAAAGTGCTGCCCGGCCCGACTTCCAGCAGCGCGCGGCGCGGATCGCGCAACAGCTCGGCCACGCTTGCGGAAAAACGCACAGTCTGCCGCAGATGCCGCGCCCAGTACTGCGGATCGGTCGCTTCCGCCGCGGTGATCCACTGCGCGGTGACGTTGGAGATGTAGGGAATCTGCGGCGGGTGAAACGCGACCTTCGCCAGCAGCGCGGTGAAGGGCGCGAGCACCGGCTCCATCATCGCCGAATGAAACGCGTGGGAAGTCGCCAGCCGCCGCGCGGCGATCCCGCGCCCGTGCAGGATGGCTTCGAGGTTTTCCACCGCCGCGAAAGTTCCCGACGCCACGCACAGCCGCGGGG
>JANXWQ010000353.1 GCA_025351065.1 Chthoniobacter sp.
GCCCGCCTTGAAAACTGGTGGCGGAATAGACGAGGAGCTGGGAGGTCGCCGGGATGCCGATGGCTTTGAGGAGGCTGGTGAGCTGGGCCAGGTCGCTGGTGGTGTCGAGCTGGATTTCGCCGCTCGCGATTTGCGCGATGACCCGTGAGAAGGCGTCGCGCGGCTCGCGGGTGTAGTAGTTGTGCGGGACTTCGCTGAAACGGTGGCGCGGCGCTTCCTCGGCGCGCACTGCGCCGGTCGCAAGCAGGAGGCTGAGCAGAAGCAGGCGTGGGCTTTTCACGATGGGCAAAGCGGAAGAATTAGCCACGGATGAAACCCGGATAAAAAATCCTCCCATCCGTGTTTCATCCGTGTGCATCCGTGGCTCAAATGATTCCTGGTGAGGGAGCACCACAGAGCGGCGAAAAAAGCGGGCGGCCACAGCCTTTCCAGCCATGACCGCCCGCGCGAATTATTTTTCCGACGCGCTTACTTCTCGGTCGGCTGCTTGGCCTCCAGCCAGCCGCTGATGCCGGCGCTGAGGTGCTTCACATTGGTGTAGCCCAGCTTGGCCGCGGCGTTGGCGGCGGCGGTGTAGGCGTGGCAGGCGGGGCTGCCGCAGTAGGCCACGACGAGGGCGTCCTTGTCCTTCGGCAGCGCGGCGGCGAGGTCGCCTTTGACGGCGGCGAAATCGACCGCCGTGGGCACATGCCCGGACTTGTAGGAGTCGGTGCCGTTGACGTCGATGACGACGACTTTTTTCTCGGCGATGGCTTTGTTGAGTTCCGCAATGCTGATGTCGGGAAAATCCCCGGCGACGAGGGCGGTGGCGGACAGCGCGAGGGCGCAGAGGGTGGTGAGGAGTTTTTTCATGTCAGGTTTTTGGTGATGATTTGTTTTTTTGGGTGTGGTGCCAGGCGGCACTAAAGGCATGGCACTTGGTTCATGCAACCGCCGGGAAGTTATTTTGTTGCCCCTATTTTACGCGGCCTGGCGGCTGGCGGGCTCATTATTCCACCGCCACTGGGTCAGCCGGATCATGTGCAGGGATTCCGCGACGGTCAGCCCGCGGAGCGCCGTGGCCATGTAGGTGGCGCGGTTGCTGGTCCAGGCGAGCTGCTCGGCGGGCGTCGGGGTGTGGCGTGCCTGGTCGGGCGCTTGGTTGCCGACGAGCATGACGAGGTAACCTTCGATGCCGAAGTTGTTCATCTGCGTCGGCAGGGTGTAGCGGGCGACGCCGGTGGGGCCGTCTTCTTTATAAAACTCAAGCAGCGCCGAGACTGCTGCTCCGCACCAGGCGCACCCCGAGCCGCGGAAGTTTCATTTTGAGCGAAATGGCGGCGAGCAAACCGGCGCTGCCTGCGCCAAGGACGAGGATGTTTTGGATCATGGAAGACAGGCAACATCCGTGAAATCGCCGTCAAACTGATGTCGGTTGTGTGAATTGCCGGTGAAGTATGACGAACGCGCGTTTCCGTTTTGCCGGTGGGGAAATTACTCCACGACCATGACCCCGTGCATAATCTGCCAGTGGCCCGGAAAGCTGCATAGATATGGGTATTCGCCGGGCTCGCCGGGCGCGGTGAAGTGAATGGTGAAGCTCTTTCCGGGCTCGATGATGTCGGTGAAAAAAAGCACGTCGTCGCCAAGCGGGAGGTAGCGCCGCGCGCCGCCGTCGGGCTGCGCAGCCATGCGGTTCGCGCCGTCGCCGACCTTGGCGAGCGTGCCGGGTTTGGCGATGGCGAGGTTGTGCGGCATCGAGTCGGGATTCGCCAGCGTGAGCGAAATGCGCTCACCCGCTTTCACCGCGAACCGCTTCGTGGCAAAGGTCAGGCCGCTCGCCGTCTCGATGCGAATCGCGCGGCCCGGTTCGCCTTTCGTCCACGGATTCGGCTCCGCGGGCACGGCGACGGTGGGCTGCGCGACCGGAGCGTCTTTCGCGATGGCGCGGTAGCCAGGGAAGTCCGTGAACGCCGCACCGAGATGGTGCGCCGTGGCGAAAAAATCGACCGGCTGCGCGCCGGTGCGCAGGTGCAGGTGGAGCTGGTTCACGGGCTGGAGCTGCGGGATTTCGACGAAGAGGGTGCGCCCGTCGGCGAGCAGATGGGCGCTGGTGATGGCGAGCGGATCGTGGCCCGGCGTGCCCGGCCAACGCGCGGAAAACTCGGGCGAGCCGTAGTCCGCGGCGTAGCGGTAGTTCCACGCCTGCGCGAAATGAGCGCGCGCATTTTCCACCAGCGCGCGGTCGAGCGGCTGCGGAAAACGGACGAGCACGCCGTTGTCGCGCGCGTGGAATTCCACGGGCAACTGCGCGGGCGCGCCCGTCCAGCGCAGGCGCTGAAAGCAACCGTCGTCCGTCGTGTAGCTCCCCCACCCCTGGCACCCGCTCACGTAGAGCTGGCCGTCGTGCGGGCTGAACCGCGCCCGCTGCGCGCCGCTGCGAAACTCGCCCGGCACCTGCACCGCTGCCGCCTGCCACACGTCGCCCACCTTTTCGGGCAACAGCAAATGCACCGTGCCCGTGCCCCACGACGCGCTCAGCAGCGCGCCGCGCGGCACACCCCAGCGGTCGCTGTCCACGAAGCACTGGCCGCCCGTCGAGTTGTCCACGCCGCGCGGAAAATAAACGAGCGGCAGCGTGGTCGGCTGATCTTTCCGCGGCCCGCGGTAGCCGAAAAAAAGTTCGCTCGCGCCGGGCGGCACGAGGCACACCTGCGAGGCCGGCGTCCACTCACCCTCCTGGCACGAAGTCGTCAGCGTACCGTCCGCCGCGAGGCCCACGCCGTTCGGATTTCGAAAGCCCGTCGCGACCACCGCCACGCTGCGGCCATCGGCGGAGATCCTCATCAGTCCTTGATTCGCGGACACCGTGTAGAAATTCCCCGCGCCATCGCGCTGCAAGCCGGCGATGTAGTCGTGCCCGCCCGGCGAGGTCGCGTAGGCGTTGGAAAAGCATTCGTAAAAGTCCGCCTCACCGTCGCCATTCAAGTCGTGCAGCCGCGTGATCTGATCGCGCCCGAGCACATGGATCACGCCATCCACCACGCGCAAGCCGAGCGGCTGATTCAGCCCCGTCGCGAAGCGCCGCCAGCGCAGCGGAAAAGTTGAGCGCTCCTCCGTTTCATCCAGCCCGCTGACGATCCACACCTCGCCCATAATCGTGCAAATCACCCCGTCGCCATTCGGCAGAAAATCGTGGTCGCCGACGAAGAACAGCGCCTTCCACGGATTCGCCAACGGGAGCGTGATCGTGTCCACCGCGAACGGCGCCGTGCGGCCCCGCGAGCCGCTTGTTTCCACGGTCTGCGGCCACTGTGCCGGCCCGCCTTTGCACAAATCCGCGAGCGGATGCGACGCGCGCGGCGCGACCGTGCGCGTGAATTTTCCCGCCTCCACCCACGGCGCATCCAGCAGTTCCACACCGTCGCGCGCGTAGCTGAAAATGACGCGCCGCCCGTGCCGGTAATAGCCGTGATAGGTGAACGCGCCCGCCGCCGCGCCCGCCTCATTCGGCACGACTTCGCCCGCGACCGTCACGCCCTGCCCGATGCCGTGGCGAAACGCGTCGTACTGCACAAACCCGCCCGTCCAAACGAGCGAAACCGTCAGGGTCAGCGGATCGAAGCAGCACGCCATTTCGCCCGCCTCGCCAAGCCGCACGCACACGCCTTTCGCAACCGTCTTCCCGCCGCCGCGCACCACGCCGCTGGCGACGGTGCCGAGGTCGGTGTCGTTCCACCGCGCGTCGCGCCACACCGCCTCGTTCTGGTTTCCCCAATGCCCCGATTTGCCGGCGTCGAGTCCCGGATATTGCGCGAGCAGCGCGGGTGTCTGCGGCTGGGCGAGCGCCCATTCTGCCTGCTTCGCGTAGAAGTCGAAAATGCGGTCGCGGTTCACCGGCGCTTCCCACGCCGGCCACAGCTCGGGCTGGAGCGGTGCGCGGGTGTACGGAAATTCCACCGCCACCGGCGGCGCAGTGCGGTGTCCGGCATGAGGATCTGAGTCAGAAATCTGGGCGAGCGCCGCGACCGGGAGCGCGAGCAGGATGGCAAGTTTGGCGTGCATAAAATCGTGCCCAGCCGAAGCGCACGTCGGCTTCAATCCGCTAAAGGTCTTCCTTTTTCACCGGCACGCTGCCTTTCGAGACGCTGCCGGGAATGGCCTTCGGCGCAGGCGGTTTCAGCGTTTCGTCCACGTAGTGAACGGTGACCTGGATTTTCGTTTCGTCCGCAACCTCGTTGCCGTCGGGCCCGGCGGCTTCGCAGACGATGCCCTTCACGTTTTTGTCGGCGATGGTCGCGGCGAATTTCCAGTAGGCGACGCTGCCAAACGTGTCGGCCTTTTTGCCCGTGGCCTGCGCGCGGTTTTTTTTGTCGGCGTCGGACAGGCCGGGCTTCCGCTCACCGGTGGGCTGGCCGTATTTGGCGGTGAGGCTTTGCCGGAGGTCGCGATAGACGGCGAGGCCATTGCCGTCGGGCTTGAGGACGACGGTGCCAGCGGCGAATTTTTTGTCCGCGAACTCGATGGTCCACTTGAGCACTTCATGCGCGGCGAAGTTGCCGCCGGTGAGTTCGAGCTTTTCCACAAGGGTCGGGAGCGTCTCGGGGATGATGACGCCGGGCCGCGCGCTGAGGACGCGGATGGCTTCCTCCGGCGTGACGCCAAACGGCACGCTGGCGAAGCTCATGGGACGCTCGACTTTTTGGGCAAAAGCAGAGGCGCTGAGCGTAAGGGCGAGGAGGGGGAAAAGGAGGCGGGGCAACATGAGGGGCGTGCCGGAACAATCCGGCGGGAGCGGCGAGCCTTAGCGGCGATCGCGCGGGAGGCGAGCCGTTTTTTGCACCCGGCTAGCCCGGCTAGCGGACGAACTGCGCGATCATCGCGTCGAGTGTGGTGACGAGATTGGCAAGGGCGTCGCGGTATTTGTTGGCCGGCACGAGCTCAAGCTGGGCGTGGGCCTCGCGGAGCATTTTGCGCCCAGTGGCGACAGCGCTTTTCACCGCGCCGGCGGCGATGGCTTTTTCCGCGAGGACCATGATGGCGTCTTCGTCGCCGTTGAGGATGATCTCGCTGAGGCGGTGGCGTTCGGCGGCGTCGGCGTTTTGCAGGAGGTGCAAAATGGGGAGCGTGAGCTTGCCCTTGCGGAGGTCGCTGCCGAGCGTTTTGCCGGCCACGGCCTCGTCGCCCGCGAGATCCACGACATCGTCGTAGATTTGGTACGCCGTGCCTAGCCGCAGGCCAAAGGTGCGCAGAGCGCTGATGATGTCGGGCGACGCTTCGTTGATGAACGCGCCCAGTTCGCACGCCGCTGCGAAGAGCGCCGCCGTCTTCATCTCGATGATCTTGTAGTAATCCGGCACGCTCAGCTTGAGGTCGAAGCGCCGCTGCGTCTGGATGATCTCCCCGCTGCACACGTCGCTCGCCGCATGGGCGATGCGGCGGCTGATTTCGCCGTTCGGAAAACCCGTCGAGAGCTTCAGCGCGTGGGCGAAAAGGCAGTCGCCGAGGAGCACGGAAATGGCGTTGCCCCACTTCGCGTTAGCCGTCGGCTGGCCGCGGCGCTTATCCGCACCGTCGAGGATGTCGTCGTGGACGAGCGTGGCGGCGTGGATGAGTTCCACGACCACGGCGAGGTCGAAATGGCTCGTGTTGATCCCGCCCGTCGCGCCGCCCGCGAGCAGCGCGAGCGCCGGGCGCAGGCGCTTGCCGTGGCTCTCGATGGCATAGGCCACGTAGCCCTCGACCGCCGGGTCAAACGCCCGCGCCTGCTGGCGGATGCGCTCCTCCACGGAGTAGAGCTGCGAATTGATCAGTTCGAGGGACGCCTTGAGCGCCTGGGTTTTGTCCGCGGTGGTTTCTAGGGTTGTGAAACTTTTCACAAGGGCAGGTTAGGAGGGCGGCGGATTGAAGTCAATCGCGTGCTCCCAAACGTCCGCGCGCCACCACCGCCGACTGCCTCCAGGATTATTTTGCGCCACCCATTTGCGCACCGAAAATCGCGGCGTAGTTTGTTTCATGGTGTTTGCAATGGGTTGGACCGAACCGTGCGGTCTTGGGTGGCCGCACGGTTCACATTTTGGTAAAAATCGGGCGCATTGACCGCCGCGCGGAGTCGGCTAGCGTCTGCGCCCTCATGAATTCCTCGGAGCCTATTCGGCGCGCGCTTATTTCCGTTTCTGACAAGACCGGCCTCGTCCCTTTCGCCCGCGCGCTCGTGGCGCTGGGCGTCGAGATCATCTCCACGGGCGGCACCGCCAAACTGCTTGCCGCCGAGGGCATCGCGAACACCGAAATCTCCGCCTTCACCGGCTTCCCCGAGATGCTGGACGGGCGGGTGAAAACGTTGCACCCGAAAGTCCACGGCGGTCTGCTTTTCGTCCGCGACAACCCCGACCATTGCGCCCAGGCGGCGGCCCACGACATCCAGCCCATCGACCTCGTGGTGGTGAATCTTTACCCGTTTGAAAAGACCATCGCCAAGCCCGAGACGACGCTTGAGGAAGCCATCGAGCAGATCGACATCGGCGGCCCTTCCATGCTCCGCAGCGCGGCGAAAAACTACCGCTCCGTGACCGTCGTCGTCGATCCGGCGGACTACGCGGACGTGCTGGAAAACATCCAGGCCAACGACGGCGCGACCACGCTGAAGCTGCGCGAGCGGCTGGGCATCAAGGTCTTCGTCACCACCTCGAAGTACGACGGCGCAATCGCGAACTATCTCAACAAGGAGCAGGAGACGACGTGCGCGCTTTCGCTCTGCCTGCCCGTCGTCGCGCGGCTGCGCTACGGCGAAAATCCACATCAGACCGCCGCGCTCTACGGCCACTTCGACGAGCATTTTGAAAAGCTCCACGGCAAGGAACTTTCGTACAACAACATCCTCGACATCACCGCCGCGTCCGAGCTGATCGAGGAATTCAGCGAGCCCACGGTCGCCATTTTGAAGCACACCAATCCGTGCGGCATCGGCAGCGACGCCGACCTGCGCGCCGCGTGGGACAAAGCGTTCGCGACGGACAAGCAGGCGCCGTTTGGCGGCATTATCATCTGCAACCGCCCGGTCACGATCGAACTCGCCAAGGCCATCAGCGAAATTTTCAGCGAGGTCATCATCGCGCCGGACTTCGACGCGGAGGCGCGCGCGCTTTTGCAGAAAAAGAAAAACCTCCGCCTCATGCGCAAGCTGCCGCGCCCGCTGCCGCAGTCCGACGAGGAGGACATGCTCATCCGCTCCGTCACCGGCGGCGTCCTCGTGCAGAGCCGCGACGCTTCCCCCGAGACCGATCTCGACAGCAAAACCGTCACCGTCCGCAAGCCCACGAAGGCCGAGTTGGCGGCCATGCTTTTCGCGTGGCGCACGGTGAAGCATGTGAAGTCCAATGCCATCGTCTATGCCGGCGCGGACCGCACGCTGGGCATCGGCGCGGGCCAGATGTCGCGCGTGGATGCCTCGCGCATCGCCATCTGGAAAGCCGGGGACGCCGGCCTTTCGCTCAAAGGCAGCGCCGTGGGCAGCGATGCGTTTTTCCCCTTCCCCGACGGCCTCATCGCCGCCGCTGAAGCCGGCGCGACCTGCGCCATCCAGCCTGGCGGCTCGGTCAAGGACCCCGAGGTGATCGCCGCCGCCGACGAGCGGAAAATGGCGATGATCTGCACGGGGGTGCGGCATTTCAAACACTGAGCCGCTGACATGCTGCTCGGCGTCAATATCGACCACATCGCCACGCTCCGGCAGGCGCGTTACGCGGCCTCGCCGGAAGCGCACAATGTCGAGCCCGACCTGCTCGCCGCGGCGTCCGCGTGCGAGCGGGCGGGCGCGAGCGGCATCACCATCCACCTGCGCGCGGATCGGCGGCACATTCAGGATCGCGATGTCTTCCGGCTGCGCGCGAGCATCAATACGAAGCTGAATCTCGAAATGGGCAACACGCCCGAGATTCTCGACATCGCCCTCCGCGTGCTGCCCGAGGAAGTCTGCCTCGTGCCCGAGAACCGCCAGGAAATCACCACCGAGGGCGGCCTCGACGCCGCGGGGCAGATGCGCGCCCTAGCACCCACCGTCGCGCGGCTGCAAAAAGCCGGCATCCGCGTCTCGCTTTTCATCGAGCCCGACCCGCGGCAGATCGACGCCGCGCATCAGCTCGGTGTGGAGATAGTGGAACTGCACACCGGCGCCTTTGCCAACGCCCTCGGCCAGCCGCGTGCCGACGAAATCCGCCGCCTGCACCTCGCCGCCGTCCAAGCCCGCGGCCTCGGGCTCCAGGTCAATGCCGGCCACGGCATCAGCTATGCCAACATCGGCGAACTGCGCGCCGTCCCGCATCTCGCCGAGCTGAACATCGGCCACGCCATCGTCGCCCGCGCGATCTTCACCGGTCTCGAAAGCGCCGTCGCCGAAATGCTCGCGCTCATGGGCGGTGCCCAATGACCGTCCTCGGCCTCGGCGTGGACATCGTGGAAACCGCGCGGCTTGCCGCCGCCATCGCCCGGCACGGCGAGCCGTGTCTTGACCGCGTTTTTTTGGAAAGCGAACGCTCCTACTGCGCGCAGGCCGGCGTTCCCGAGCGCTGCTACGCCGCGCGTTTCGCCGCGAAGGAAGCCGTCGCCAAGGCCTTCGCCACCGGCATCGGCGCGCAGCTTGGCTGGCGCGACATCGAAATCATCCGCCAGCCGAGTGGCGAACCCACGGTGCTGCTTCACGGCACGGGCGCGGAAACCGCCGCGCACCTCGGCATCCGTGCCGTGCGCCTCAGCCTCAGCCACTCCGAGCACTACGCGGTGGCGAGCGCCATCGCCCTTGGGGATTGAAACGCCATGCGCTGCCGCGCGTTTTTTCCGCTGGGGTCTGCGGCGCGGCTGCCTATCCTGCCACTCCGGTTTTCGGGAAATCCGCGCGCTTAGCTCAACGGTGGAGCACATAAACAGCACGGGCTGAATGCCGAGGCGTCCCGTGGTTACTGTTTGGAGGCAGCGGCGTTCCGGGATAAAGCTGGATAGATCACTCTGCCATCATCCAACTTCATGCGCACTCCCGCCTCGCCAGGAGGCTGGCGTTTCGATCACTCGTATGCGCGCCTGCCAGCGGCGTTTCATACGCGTGTGGATCTGACTCCGGTGCGTGCGCCGAAGATGGTCATCTTGAATCGCCCACGGCGTGATGAATACCGACAATATGGCGCTCTCCGGCGAGACGATCGACTATGGGCCGTGCGCGTTCATGGATGCGTATGATCCGGCCACGGTGTTCAGCTCTATCGACCGCCATGGCCGCTACGCCTATGGCCATCAGCCGCCCATCGCGCAGTGGAATCTTGCCCGCCTGGCCGAGACCCTGTTGCCGCTGCTGCATGAGCGTGACAAGAAGGCCGTCGGGATCGCGAACGAGGCGATTGCGAGTTTCGGAACCCGCTTCCAGCGCCACTGGCTCGCGGGCATGAGATCGAAGTTGGGGCTCTTCACCGAAGAAGCCGATGACACGGCTCTGGTCCAGTCGCTGCTCGATTGGATGCTGCAAGCGAAGGCCGACTTCACGAATACCTTCCGCGCTCTGAGCGACGCTGGATCAGCCACGCTTTCCCATGATCCGGGCTACCTTGGCTGGCATCAGCGCTGGCAGAGCCGCCTGCGTCGTCAATCGCAATCCGCGCACGAAGTCGCCGAACAAATGCAGCGTCACAATCCCGCCTTCATTCCGCGCAATCACAAGGTCGAAGAAGCGCTGTCCGCTGCGTCCGAAAGCGATGACCTGAGCGTGATGCGGCGTCTGCTGGCTGTATTGGCAAACCCTTGCGATCACTCGCAGGTTCATCACGAATACGCGTTGCCGTCGGCCTCGGCGTCGTACCAGACGTTTTGCGGGACGTGAGCCGGAAAAGGTGGCGGAACCTACGTTGCAGGAGCGGGCATAGGAATTTCTTCGAAATGAAGACGACCGCGGGGGATATCATCGTCCATTTCTTTCAGGATCAGCTTGTGCGTCGGCCACTCGCTGCGTGAGTCTCCCGGCACGGAGCTCGTTGTTCCGATTTTCAATGACGCCGATTCCGGCGAAGCGCTCGCCGCCTGATATCGACGATCACCGCCGCCGGGCAACTCCATTGCCATTCACCGTCAGCCGTCTTGTTTCGTGCGGCGCGCGATCTCTTCGTCAAGCCACTTCACACGCGCAGCGACCCACTCCTTCATTTGTGCGAGGTCTTCCTCGAAGCTGAGCCGGTCGGGATACGGGCCGTCGAGCGTGCGCCAGCGGGCGGCGTTGCGCTGCGCGGCGGCGCCGAGTTCGCGCGCGTTGTCATCCATCAGGCGGTGGATGGCTGCGACGGAAAACTCCCGCTCGCGAAGCTGCTTCCAGCGTGCGGCAAAGCGCTTCCTGAAACCGGCGTCGCCATGCAATCGCTCGAACAGACCATTCGACAGCCATGCCTCCGCACCGACGCGCGACGCATCCCAATTGCGCCCGAACGTCGCGTCATAATCCCACGGTGCAAAAAAGAAACGTGGTGGCACCGGCGCATCCGGCAGCATCGCGTCGCGGGCGAGGACGAAGTTCTTCGTGATGCCGTCCAGGTTGCTCGTCAGCAGCACGAGAAGCTGGAAGTCGATCGCGTTGTCGATGTCGAGCCGTGTGGCAATCCCCTTCTCTGGATCGCGAAAGTCCGCGTCTGGCGCGCTGCTAACGAACCGGTTGAAATCATCCAGCGGCTCCCAGTACGCCTTGGCTGCGGCATCCGGCTCGCGCTGCTCGTAGCCCTCATGTCCGGGTTGGAAAAAATTCGCGGCGTGATCCACGGCCTTGTAAATGCAGGCGTGGCTGGGCGCGTCGCCGTCGTAGCTGCGCAAGTCCAGCAGCGCGCGGTCCACCCGCTCCATGAGCAGGTAGGCGCCGTTATATCGGTCATTGAGTTGTACCTCCACGAAACGGCTCGCCACGGCATAGCGCTTCCCGTCCACCGACGATAGCGAACGGAACAAATCGTACGACAACTTGTGCCGCATCAACGAACGGTCCACGAAAGCCGCATTCAACACCCATTGCGTCGATTTGCGCATCCCGAGCCACTGCGCCGGTGCCTCTAGCGTCAGCCCGTAGGACTTCTTCTCGTAACCCTGCGAAGACCCGCCGTGAACGCGCACGACACCATCCACCGCTTCCACGCCGCCCGTTGCGCCAGGCGGCAGGATCAGCCGCGCCGTGCATGCAACCTTGCGTTCCGAAACGATCGGCTCCTTCGCATCGAGGTGCAGGACGGGCAGATTCGTCCCCGCTTGCACGGCCTCGGCCCGGCTCGGACGTTGCGCCACCGACTGCGTGGCGGCGAGGCCGATCAGGCAGGTAAAGAAAATCCAAAGAGATCTTCTCATCGCTTGCTGCGGCATTACGGCGCAGCTTCGCCAGGAATCTGCAAAATGCTGCGGATCGAGAGATGGCGAAGGCACGGCGCAAACGCCTACCCGGACAGCGCGACCCGTGCGAGGGGAAAGCTGCGCGGGATTTCATGGGTGGCGTCAGTTCAATCGGGGCGCATCATGTCGAGCAGCCATGTGCGCGCGAAAGTCCAGCGTCGCTTGCCAACCGCGGCCGAGACATTCCCGCCCGACGCCAGCCGCGCGCTGTTTTCCTGCTCCTCGCCAATACGGCGGACTGGCCGCCCGACCCGGGCCTGCGCGGGGATTGCGCTTGTCAGCCGGCCCCAGCCTCCCTCTTTTTCCGCCGCAACATCCATGGCATCCAACTACACCGAAGCCAGCATCAAGACCCTCAGCTCGCTGGAGCACATCCGCCTGCGCCCCGGCATGTATATCGGCCGGCTCGGCAACGGCACCCACGCCGAGGACGGCATCTACGTCCTGCTCAAGGAGACGATCGATAATTCCATCGACGAATTCATGATGGGCCAGGGCCGGAAGATCGAAGTCGAGATCACCGACCGCAGCGTGAAAGTCCGCGACTACGGGCGCGGCATCCCGCTGGGCAAGCTCGTGGACTGCGTCTCGATCATCAATACCGGCGCGAAATACGACAGCGAGACGTTCCAAAAGGCCGTCGGCCTCAACGGCGTCGGGCAGAAGGCCGTGAACGCGCTCTCCTTCAGCTACCGCGCGCAGGCGATTCGTGAGGGTGAGAGCAAAGTCGTGGAGTTTGAAAAAGGGAAACTCAAGAGCCAGTCGCGCGTCACCAAGACCGGCGAGCGCAACGGCACGCTTGTGGAGTTCACACCCGACGAGGCGCTCTTCGGCAAGGACTTCAAGTTTCGCGCCGAGTTCATCGAGGACATGCTCTGGAACTACGCCTTCCTCAACCGCGGCCTCACCCTCACGCTCAACGGCAAACCCTTCCGCTCGCAGCACGGGCTGAAAGATCTTCTCACGAAGGAAATCAGCGGCGAACCGCTCTACCCGATCATTCACCTCGAAGGCGAGGACATCGAAATCGCGCTCACGCACGGCAACCACTACGGCGAGGAATACTGGTCCTTCGTCAACGGCCAGCACACCACGATGGGCGGCACCCACCTCGCCGCCTTCCGCGAGGCGCTCGTTGCGACCGTGCGCAATCACTTCAAGAAAGACTACGAGGCCGCGGACGTGCGCCAGTCGATCGACGCCGCCATCGTCGTCCGCGTGCAGGAGCCCGTCTTCGAGTCGCAGACGAAGACCAAGCTCGGCTCCACCGAGGTCGGGCCGAAGGGGCCGACCATCAAGGAATTCGTCGGCAAA
>JANXWQ010000427.1 GCA_025351065.1 Chthoniobacter sp.
GTGGCTCATTTTGGTGGATCGCTGCATTTTTTTTGAAAACGCAGAGACGCAGAGATCGCAGAGAGGAATTTCGGCAGCCAAACCTCTGCGTCCTTTGCGCCTCTGCGTCTCTGCGTTGAAAAAAATAACCGCCCCGGCGTGAAATTGCGCCAGCACCCGATCGGCGCGGCGTTCCCGTCGCGCCGCCCGAGCCCGCGACCGCGGTGTTGCGGCCCGGCCTGCGCCTGCGGCGGTAGCTCGTGGAAATCCGCTGGCAAAGATCCAGCCGGGCGGTTTCCCCATCCGAAAACGAAGCGCCGCACGATGGGAGACGCGGCCTGCGCCCGCGCGGAATTGCGCGCGGGAGGACCGTGCTGTTTTTTCCCGCGGAATGACTTCGCTGCGGCGTGGCGCTTGCCAGTGCGGAGGCGGGCGGCTACATGTCGCGGCTCCCGATTTCCCGTGAATCCGACCATCCTCATCATCGACGACGAAAAGCACACGCGCGACGGGTTGCGCGCGTCGTTGGAGGATAGTTTCGAGGTGTATGTGGCGGCAGACATCGGCGGGGCGCTGGGGGTGCTGGAGCGGGAGACGGTGGATCTGGTGCTGACGGATTTGCGGCTCGGCGGCGAGGATGGGATGACGCTGGTGGACAAGGTGCTGGCGCTGCCGCATCCGCCGATCGTGATCATGATGACGGCCTACGGGAGCGTGGATGCGGCGGTGGAGGCGATGAAGCACGGGGCGTATGATTTTGTGACCAAGCCGCTCAACATCGACCGGCTGGAGATGCTGATTCAGCGGGCGCTGCGGAGCCGGCGGGTGGAGAGGGAGGTGGTGGAGCTGAAGCAGGTGGTGGAGCGGAAGTTCGGGCTGGAGCGGCTGATCGGGGAGTCGCTGGTGATGGCGGAGGTCTATGACACGATCAAGCAGGTGGCGCCGACGCGGGCGACGGTGCTGATCGAGGGCGGGAGCGGGACGGGCAAGGAGCTGGTGGCGCAGGCCATCCACGCGCTGAGCGGGCGGCCGAAGCCGAAGTTTGTGGCGGTGCATTGCGCGGCGCTGTCGGCGCAGCTTTTGGAAAGCGAGCTGTTTGGGCATGAGCGCGGGGCTTTCACCGGGGCGGTGGAGCGGCGCATCGGGCGGTTTGAGCAGGCGAATGGCGGCACCATTTTTCTGGATGAAATCGGCGAGATCGACGCGGCGACGCAGGTGAAGCTGCTGCGGGTGCTGGGGGAGGAGCGGTCGTTTGAGCGGGTGGGGGGCAATACGCCGATCAAGGTGGATGTGCGGCTGGTGGCGGCGACGAACAAGAATCTGGAGAAGCTGGTGAGTGAGGGGAAGTTTCGCGACGACCTGTTTTTCCGGCTCAGCGTGGTGCCGATCACGATGCCGCTTTTGCGCGAGCGAAAGGAGGACATCCCGCTGCTGGTGACGGCGTTTTTGAAGGCGTTCGCGGAGGAAAATGGCAAGCCGGTGCCGGAGATCACCGCGGACGCGATGCAGGCGATTTTGCGCTACGACTGGCCGGGCAATGTGCGGGAGCTGCGCACGGCCATCGAGCACGGCGTGGTGATGACCAAGAGCGGGAAGATCGCGCTGCGCGACCTGCCGGCCTTTGTCCGCGACGGCGCGGGCGCGGAGGGCGGCGGGCGCGGCGCGGAGAAGTACATCGCGGTCAAGGGCAGCCGGTTCAATTTGCAGGACACGGAGCACCGGCTCATCCTCCAGGCGCTCGAAGACACGGGCGGCAATGTGACCAAGGCGGCGAAAAAGCTGGGCATCAGCCGGCGGACGCTGCATCGAAAAATTAACGAACTAAAATCGAACGAGGGTGTCGAAGCGCCCCAAACCTCCCAACCCCTGACCCCCTAACCGATGGCCACCGAAACCAAAGTCCAGCAATTCATCCACAAACTCGAGGAGGGCGGCTGGGTCAAAAGGGTGAAGTTTGCGGTGATCGTTTCGGCGGTCATTTTCAACATCAACCTGTGGTTTTTCCGCGACTCGGGCTTTCGCGGCCTGTCGCATCCGAAGGCCATGGAGCAGGCGGTGATCGCGCGCGAAATCGCCCGCGGGCACGGCTTTTCCACGCTGATGATCCGGCCGGCGGCGCTGTGGCTGTTTGAGGAGAAAATGGGCCGGTTTCCGGTGGACCGGCAGCCGGACATCTACCACGCGCCGCTGAATCCGTACCTGAACGCCGGGGTCATCGTGGTCGGCGACTGGCTGAGCGACTTTTTCCGCAAGCAGGGCGAGAAGCAGGAGTTTCTCTCGTGGCTGGCCTACGACAAGGTGATGAACACGAAGCTGTTTTGCTACGCTTACGACCGGATGATCGCCGGCTTGCAGGTGCTGTTTTTCCTGCTCGCCGTGCTCATCAACTACTACACCGCGCGGCGGCTGTTCGACGACCGGCTCGCGGCCTTCGCGGCCTGCATGATGCTGGTCTGCCAGCGGTTCTGGGACTACGCCATGTGCGGGCTGCCGCAGATGCTGATGCTGTTTCTGTTCAGCGCCGCCGCGCACACGCTGGTGCGGGCCATCGAGGCCCGCTATCTCCGCAAGCCAACGCTGGCCTGGCTCTCGGCCACGGCGGCGCTCTTTGGCCTGCTCGCGCTGACCCACGCGCTGACCATCTGGATGTTCGCCGGGGCGCTGCTCTACGTGGCGCTGTCGTTCCGCCCACTGGGCCGCGCTGCGGCGGTCATGGCAGTCATTTTCATGGCGATGTACACGCCGTGGATGATCCGCAACTACCAGGTCTGCGGGTCGCCGGTGGGGCTCGGCTGGTACTCCGGGCTGCACGGGCTCCGCGGCACGGAGTCGCAGTTGATGCGCTCGATGGAGGTGTCGCTGGCGGGCCTCTCGCCGCTCACCTTCCGGGAGAAAGTGCAGGTCAACACCGTGGACCAAATGCTCAGTCTCACGAGCGCGCTCGGCGCTTCGATGATGGCGGTGATTTTTTTCGTCGCCCTGCTGCACATTTTCAAGCGGCCCGAAACCGCCAGCTTTCGCTGGGCGCTGCTGGCGATGTGGCTGTGCGCGGTTTTGGGCATGGCGGTCTTCGGCGTGCCGGAGGGGGTCGGCGGGATCGCGGCCAATGATCTGCATGTGCTCTTCATCCCGCTGATGATCTGCTACGGCCTCGGCTTCGTCCTCGTGCTGTGGACGCGCTTCGAGGTCAACATCAAGCTCGCGCGCCTCGCTTTCATGAGCCTGCTCTTTTTCGTGTCGTCGCTGCCTTTCATCGAGAGCACCCTGCAGATGCTGGCCGGGCCGCGCATCCAGATTGCCTGGCCGCCGTATGTCGCGCCCTACATCGCCGTCCTCGGCACCTGGACGACGGAGAGCGAAATCATCACCAGCGACATGCCGTGGGCCGTGGCTTGGTACGCCGAGCGCAAGAGCCTGTGGCTGCCGGATACCGTCCAGGATTTCGTCACGCTCAACGACTACAAGCAGCTCAACGGCGCGATCGTCGGGCTCTATCTGACGCCGGTTTCGGGCTACAAGGGCTTCATCAACGAGATCGCCAAAGGAGAGTACAAAGAGTGGGCTCCATTCATCACGCACAACGTCAGCACGCGGGATTTTCCGCTCAAAGTTTCGACACCCCTGCCGTACGAAAACGAATGCACCTTTTACTCCGACCGTGACCGCTGGACGCCGCGCGAGGACTGATGCGAAAGTTGAGAGTTGAGCGTTGAGCGTTGAGCGGCCAGAAAGGCGCATGCCCACCAAACCCGCCGCTGCTGCCGCAACCGCCCACACCTTTGAAACCGCCGTCGGGCGGCTGGAGCAGGTGGTGGAGGAAATGGGCTCGGACAAACTGCCGCTCGAAGACCTCATCAAACGCTACGAGGAAGGCATCCAGCTCGTGAAAGTGTGTGAGGAAAAACTCCAGTCCGTCGAAAAGCGCGTCGATATTTTGATGCGCAAAGCCGACGGCGATCCTGCGCTCGCGCCGTTCGATCCCGAGAAAAAGCCCGTCACCGGCCCGCGCGAAGACGTCAGCCTTTTCTAAATGCGATTCGTGCTGGCGTTCCGCCGCGCGCCGCCCGACTTTCCACGCCCAACTTTTTCCCAATGCCCAAGCCGCTCCTGCCCACCATCAATTCGCCCGCCGATGTCAAAGCCATCGCCGAGCACGACCTCCCGCAGCTCGCCCAGGAAGTGCGCGACGAACTCGTCCGCGTCCTGTCCGACGACAACCCCACCTCCGTCGGCGGCCACCTCGGGCCGAACCTCGGCGTCGTCGAGCTGACCATCGCGCTGCACCGCGTCTTTGAAACGCCGAAGGACAAATTTGTCTTCGACGTGTCGCACCAGGGCTACGTCCACAAGCTCTTCACCGGCCGCCGCGAGCGCTTCGGGACGATGCGCCAGTACGAGGGGCTGAACGGCTTCCTCCTCCGCACCGAGAGCCAGCACGACTGCTACGGCGCGGGCCACGCCGGCACCGCGCTCAGCGCCGCGCTCGGCATGGCCGTGGGCCGCGACCGGCGCGGCTCGGATGAACACGTCGTCTGCGTCGCGGGCGACGCCGCCTTTACCTGCGGCGTGAGCTACGAGGCGCTGAACAACGTGGCCGAGGCCACGCGCAAATTCATCGTCGTGCTCAACGACAACGAGTGGTCCATCGCGAAAAACGTGGGGGCCATCGCCACGTACTTCAACAAGATCGCCACCCACCCGACCTACGCGCACCTGCACGAAAAAGCCGCGAGCTTCGTGGAAATGCTCGGCGGAAAATTCGCCAAGGAACTCGCCCACAAAGTCGAGGCGGGCGTGAAAAACGTGCTGCTGCCGAGCGTCATGTTCGAGGATTTAGGCCTGCGCTACTACGGCCCGATCGACGGCCACGACATCCCGCTGCTCATCAAAACCTTCGAGTTTCTCAAGACGCAAAACGAGCCCGTCCTGCTCCACATCCTCACGCAGAAAGGCAAAGGCTACGCGCCTGCCTTGGAGAAGCCGGACAAGTTTCACGGCCTCGGCAAATTCGAGCCCAAAACCGGCGCGACCGCCGCCGCCGGCTCGCCCACTTACTCCGAGCTTTTCGGCAAGACCCTCGCGAAATTCGCCGACACGAATAACAAGCTCTGCGCCATCACCGGCGCGATGCCCACTGGCACCGGCCTCGTTCATTTCGCCGCGAAACACCCCGACAAATACTACGACGTGGGCATCGCCGAAGAGCACGCAGCCCTCTTCGCCTGCGGCCTCGCGACCCAAGGTTTCAAGCCCTTCCTCGCCATCTATAGCACCTTCATGCAGCGCGCCTACGACATGATCGTGCACGACATGGCGCTGCAAAAACTCAACGTCGCGCTCTG